>WGBH01000423.1 GCA_015494435.1 Thiotrichaceae bacterium
GCTACAAATATACTCTGGCATTTGTTTAAAGCGTTGGATGACATTGTGTAAGGCATTGATAGATTTTTTATTTTTCCCCTTTTGCAGATAGAAAATACCTGCTAGTGTATCTTTTATTTGCTTATAACCATCAGTTAAATAACCACTACTATTAATATCAAAATGTAATTGTTCAAATTTATCAACATCAATATCGGCGGTTACATAGGTTTCTAATAAATCAAGATCAATTTCTGAGGCAACATAATTTAATACCTGATTGGAAGAGGGGCTTTCTTTGATTGTTCTTCGTGCCTTTTCTAATTCTGTAACGGCTGTATCAAGATCATTAAAATATAGCCAAGCTAATGCCCCTGACTCACGATGGCGTGCTGCCACACTCGCAGTGTCGTAATAATATTTTTCTCTATATTCGATTGCCTTATTAAAACATCTATACATATTTCTAGCTTTTTCAAGATGACCCAATTGGTATTCACTTGCAGTTAAATACCAGTAGGTACTATTTATAAACTGAGGATCATTAGCGCATTGTAATTTACGTGCATGTTCAATTACTTTTTTATGATTTTTCTTGTCATGAAAACAGCTCACCGCATAATCTTCCATATCGGCTTTAATCCTTTTTTCTGAGCGTCTCCATTTTAGTTGTTGACCGACTTTATCGATTGATTTCTCTAATTTTTCGCAGTCTTTTTCAGTATTTAAAATTGAACGGTAGGCATTCATTAAGAGTACCACTTCATCACGTTTATTCCCGGGTGCAGAAGGGATGTCGGCACTATTGCACTGTGCTATATGTTGATCATAAGGACATGTAAACACAGGTTTACCTTCTTCACTGTCGTTATTATTTTCGCTTGACTTATTATCATCTCCACGTAATTTTTTTTGCATTTCAGAACTCAATAAAGATTGCATAAACGCCATCGGATCTTGCCCCGATTTACCGGCATTAGAACCAAAATCAAAACTTAGATTAGGATTGCTTGCTTGTAGATTTGAAATAAGTTTAGAGGCCTGTTGTTTTGCGAGCCATTGAGTAAAAGCAAATTCGTTAGGATTGCCATCTTGTTTTTTTAGTATTTCCAATTGTTGATGAGTATACCAATAATAAGTTATGATTAAGCCAATGAATAATAAGGGAATCAATGCAAAAAGAAGTAAACGATTGCGTAATATTTGTCGTTTTTTATTAACGCGTTGAATGAGTTTTTTGCCACGTTCATCAGTGCGTTGTTTGGTTAATTCAATCACTTCTTGATAAGCTTGAGTGGCTTGTTTTGTCTGACCTATTTTACGTAAAAGCTCTGCACGTAAATAAGCCAATTTAGGGTTGTCAGGTGATTGGGATAATTTTTTCTCAATAAGATGCAATAGATGTTCTTGGCGAATATCTCTTGCTAAATCCCATTCTTCTATGAGTTCGTTGATTGCTCGTTGTAAATTATGCTTCATGCTTCATGCTTTATCAGTATGACTGGTTTCTATAAAGTAGGGGGGATAATAGCAGAAAGTAGCGCAATGCCTCATGTTAGATTGATCAGAAGTGCCTAAATGAAAAAATGGTAATTAGCATCGTTTTATCTTCATCATTCCAACATCAAAGAGATGATATTGGAATATTTTCAGATCAAATAAGATGATAAAAAGCAGGAAATAATAAAATAGAGCCTAATACTAAGACTTGAATAGCAATAAAGGGGATGACACCTTTGTAAATATCGACTGTTTTTACTTCAGGTGGCGCAACGCCTTTTAGATAAAATAAACTAAAGCCAAACGGCGGTGTGAGGAAGGAGGTTTGCAGATTCATCGCAATAAGAATTGCGAACCATGTTAGGCTAATCCCTAATGTTTCAGCAATCGGGAGTAAAATAGGAACAACAATAAAGGCGATTTCTACAAAGTCGATAAAAAAACCAAGGATTAAAATAAAGAGCATTGAAAAAATTAAAAAGCCCCATTTTTCACCGGGGAGTTGTAATAAAAACGTTTCAACCATGCTATCTCCACCTGTATAGACAAATGCCATTGAAAAGGCAGTGGCTCCCAGCAAAATAGCAAAGACCATTGACGTGATTTTTACGGTTTCTTTAGCACTATCAAATAAGGCTTTAAAAGAAAATTTTCGGTATAGTATGGCAAGAATGATTGCGCCTACACCACCAAAAGCGGACGATTCAGTAGGTGTAGCAATGCCAGAGAAGATTGAACCAAGCACAATAATAATGAGCATTAAAGGGGGGATAATATGAATTAAGGCACGAAGATATTGTGTTTTAAGTGAACCTTTATTGTTATCCATAGGAATAGCGGGAGCGGCATCTTTTTTAAAATAGGTGTAAACCAGCACATAGGCAATATAAGCACCGACTAAAATCATGCTGGGTAATACGGCGGCGCGAAAGAGATCGCCAACGGGAATTCCCAAGACATCACCAAGTATAATCAAGACAATAGAGGGGGGAATAATTTGTCCTAATGTTCCTGAAGCACAAATAACACCGCAACTCAGTGGGATATTGTAGTTATATTTCAGCATAACAGGTAAGGAGATAACACCCATTGCGACGACACTTGCACCAACTACGCCTGTAGAGGCGGCCAATAAAGTACCGACAATAATGGTGGAAATAGCAATTCCACCTGACATTTTTCCAAATAACTGCCCCATTGATTCCAATAACTGCTCAGCTAATTTAGTTTTTTGGAGCATAATTCCCATAAAAATAAACAGGGGTATTGCCATTAGGGTCGAGTTTTCCATGATACTTTGAATACGAAAGGGCATAAAAGCGAAAATTTCGATTCCTTCGGCATAGACACCAAAAAAGAGTGCTACTCCGCCAAAGGTAAAGGCAACAGGGAAGCCATATAACAATAACAGCAGGGCAACAGCAAACATAATTAAACCAATCATGTGGATTCTCCTGTACTATTTTGTGTGGAATTTTTATTGTTTGCGTTATCACTATCACTATCAAGGGCATGATTAGCGGCGCGTAATATAAAACCGATACTAGAGATAATGACAAAAATAAAAGATAGGCTAATCATGGATTTAATAATCCAGCGATATGGCAAACCACCAGGGTCACCACTACTTTCGCCTAGCAAATAGGATTCTTGTGCAAAACCAATGCCGTAATAGGCAACTAGTGAGCAAAAAGGAAGAAGAAAAAATAGCGTGCCTGATATATCAATAAAGGCCTGTTTTTTAGGACTTAGGTGCTCATAGATAATATCCACACGAACATGGGCATTTTCTTTTAGGGTGTAACTGATACCTAATAAGAAAATAGTCGCATAAAGATGCCATTCGAGTTCTTGCATCCCAATGGACACATCGTTGAATAAGTAACGCATAATGACATCGTAAAATACATTTGCCAATAGCGCGAAGAGTAGGAAAGCAGCAAAAGTGCCGATGGCATTAGAGAATGTATTGATACGTTTTTCAAGTCGTATGCGTAGTGGAGTGGGCATAGTGGTTTTCCTTTTTAAAAGCGGTGAAATACACAGATTTTGTGTATTTCACGGTTTTAAAATTTATGAGAATAATGAGGCTAAATTACTTCAATTTTTCCATTGTCTCATAATAAGACTGATCTGAAATCTTAGTCCATGCTCTTGATTTTTTAAGATACGCAGCTTGGGATTCGATGATTTCTTTCGCTAATGGATCCGCTTTAGCACGTTCTGCAATTAGCTCATCATTGGCATCTTTTAGAGCTTGAAGGACTTCGGTAGGGAAAGATTTAACTTCAATTTTAGGATAATCTTTTTTCATGCTTGCCCAGTTAACGGCACTTTCATGGTAGGAGAGAACATACATATTGTAGGCTGCATTACGCATGGAAACGCGTAGAATTTCCTGAATATTTTCAGGTAAACTTTGCCACTTTTTCCTATTAAATAAGAATTGCAATTCAGAGCCTGGTTCATGCCATCCTGTGTAGTAATAAGGTGCAATTTTGTGGAATCCCATGCGTAAATCAAGTGAAGGACCGACCCATTCCAGCGCATCAATCGTACCTTTTTCAAGTGCAGTATATAGCTCACCAGGTGGGATATTGGTTGGTTTTGCTCCAACTTTCGCCATTATTTCCCCAGCAAATCCAGGAATACGCATTTTCAACCCTTTAAGATCTTTAATAGACTTGATTTCCTTTTGAAACCAACCGCCCATTTGATTTCCCGTATTGCCACCGGGGAAGGAGACAAGATTATGTGGCGCATAGACTTTGTCCATAAGCTCCATGCCTCCGCCGTGATAGAACCATGCATACTGCTCAACAGCGGTCATACCAAAAGGCATTGAAGTGAAAAATAAGGTATTAGGCACTTTTCCTTTCCAGTAATAAGAGCCAGAGTGTCCCATATCATACTGACCCGCCTTGACCATATCAAAAATACCAAGCGGTGCTTTATGTTTGTTTTTTGAGTCAATTTTAATTTGGATACAACCACTGGACATTTTATTCGCTGTTGCCGCCATATTATGGATAGCATCAGCAAAAATAGGGAAATTAGTCGGCCAACTATGAGCTAATTTGAGTTTATAAACTTTATCTTTACAGTCTGCTGCAAAGGCAGTTGTGCTGGATACCATTAATACTATACTGGCTATTGTGGCGACTTTTATTAAGGGCTTGAACATAAAGGATTCTCCTTTGGGTGAATGAATATTGTCTAGTGTAGCGAACTTAGGAACTTCCTTAGCATTTGCTACATTGAGTACAATATAAAAAAAGGGTAAAAAAAATTATTGGAT
>WGBH01000424.1 GCA_015494435.1 Thiotrichaceae bacterium
TATATTAGGGTTAGGTATTGGCGTGACGTACATGTGGGATTAGGGGTTAGGTTTTGGTGAAGGGTACATGACAGTGGCGGGGGTTAGGTTTTGGTTTAGGGTACATGTGGTGGTGGGGGTTAGGTTTTGGTGAAGGGTACATGACAGTGGCGGGGGTTAGGTTTTGGTTTAGGGTACATGTGGTGGTGGGGGTTAGGTTTTAGGGTGCATGACAAATAAACTTGTAAAGGGGTTAGGTTTATGTATAATAGGGTACATGACAATAACCTAACCCTCTAAGGCGCAACCATGAATACAAAACCAAAACATAAGAAAAGTAGAAACGTATCGGGATTACCTGAACTAAAAAACTATGCCGTCGAGGGCGTAAAGCAGGTCGATTATTGGGATAAGTCAAATACGGATGATTCAGATGATTTAGGAAAAAACCCGCCATTTAAACGCCCTAGCCGCAGCGCACATACCCCTAGCGTTAAAACTAAATATTATAAACGCATTGCTCAGCATATTAAAAATCGGCTATTTGATAGTAAATCTAAAAAATCGAAAACCATATTGCTCGGAACATTTCGGCGTTACCTAAGTATCATACGACGCGAAATAAAAATGAAGGTCAATAGTCACCATCCTGAATTTGTTTCCAATATAGAAAAACTCTGTCAAGCGTACCCACAATACAAAGACGTGGTTCAGCATCTTCCCGCTTTAGATGCCGATACGATTGGAGGCGAATACAAGCACGCTCTGGATGTTCTGAAAGATAAAGTGAAACAAGATGCCGATGCGATGTATAACAAGTTGAGAAAAATCGAGTACAAACATCCCATCATGGCATTCTTGACAATAAGTGACGTTCAATATGCGCGATGGAATGAAGAACTCAATACGAATCTGGCACAGCGCAAGAATAATCAAGTCGAGTTTAATTATCATGAAATTATGAAAATCATTGATTATTGCTTTGAGAAAAATGACTTTTATCATCTGCTTACGGGCATTGCACTGGCAACGGGGCGACGCGCGGTTGAAATTGTCTATCAAGGCGATTTTAAGAAAAAGGGTCAGTTTGAACTCACTTTTAGCGGTCAAGCTAAAAAAGGGGTCGGCATTAAAACCAAGCCTTATAACATCCCTACGGTCGTCGATGCTGGTCGAATTATGAAGGCTTTCCAAACACTGCGAAAATCCGAACTTTATCGTGAAATAAAAAAGGCGCATGGCGATAAACCTGAAAAAATACGCAATGCGGCGATCAATCAAAAAATCGGGCGACACAGTAACTATACGGCTAAACGCTTGCTTGATCCTGATGCCACCACTGCGAGCAATGGTTCTGTTAAGAGTTCACGGAAATTTAAGGACACCCGCGCTATCGCGGTCAGAATTGCGCTGGATATGATTCGACCTGAACGGTTTAGTCACGTCGATGAAAATGCTTTCATTGCTGCATACTGTGGGCATACATCGTATAAAGAATCGAGCAATTATCAACATGTCAAAATTAGTACAGAACCTTCACAGCGTAAGCCGACTGAACAATCGGTTGAAAAATTCACAGAAAATAAAACGAAAGTGAAGGCGGTGGATATATCCGCTTTAGAAGCAATGGATAGTCTGATCGAACAAACACGCGATAGAGGCGTAATGAAGCAACATCAGCGCGTTAAAGCATTGGCATTACGCATTAACTGGAAGCTAACCCAATCCGCTATCTACAAAGGGCGAAAGGTGAACGGTGAAGTCATTAAAGCGGGCGGGTCGCTACCTATTGTTAAACGTTATTTAGCCGTTAGAGGCATGGCGGATGCGATTAAAAAGCATCATGATAATAATCAATAATTAAAAAAATAGAAGGTACAAAAGCCGGCTTAATCGCAGGCTTTTTTTATGCCTGAAAATATCAAAATAAGCATCATAAAATGATACATAAAACTAATTATAACAACTCCTTATGATATAATTAAGACTTCAAAATGATACCTAATAGAGATATGAAATATGAATGAATTTGTCAATACACGGGTCAGAATCCCAACCGATTTGCACCACTGGCTAAAGAAACACGCCAAAGAAAACTACACCTCAAAACATGGCGTAATTATTCAAGCCATTAAAAAATCAAAGGATCAACACGAACAACAGCAAGCCGCATAAAAAGCCCCAAAGCCTAAGCCTTGAGGCGATTAGATAAGACAGGACTGCAATCCCGTCCCATCTGATACCAAACCCTAAAAACTCAACAAAGAGGATTCAGCATGGCTGATTCTAGCATCCGCGCACACGCGCACAATAAAAAAGCATTTTTAACGTACATCGCTACACTCAACGAGCAAGCAAAAAATCAATTGTTTGAACTCCTACCCCTGATTATTTCCGAAAAAATAGAGAATGATAGAAAAACGCTATTGGTGCTCACTGACAACGGACAACAACGCTATACGGGGCTTTCTCTCGATATTGCGACCACAACCTATCTATCGCCCCTTAGACGCGCTCTAAGCGACGTACAGCACGGTATAAGCGTCGATATTGCGTTCTATGCGATTGACCGCCACGACAAGCATATGAACCTCAGTGGGGTGCAGTCATGAAACCATTTACTAAGTTAAATAAAACGGATGAGAGAGCCTCACTCAGTCACGCCGAATTAATCGCTTTGTTTGAATGGGTCTCCGTAATTTTTGCATATGCGTGGTGGGCCGTCATTATCGTTTATTATGGTCTACTCGATAGCCGTGTTAGCACGGGGTATCAACTTTCATCCCTACCTATCGTTGTCGTTTCTCTCGCACTGGTGCAAACCCTAAAACTCTCAATGAAAGAAAATAAGCGACTGCTATCAACGCTGTCAGTTGTCGGGTTGTTTGTGAGTGGATTGTTAGCTTAAAAGGGGAAAAATCATGGCGGTTTATATTCTATCTGCGTTGCTAATTATTATTTTAGCCTTCGCCATTTATCAACTATCGAAAGCTTCAGAAGTTGAAGCAGAAATTAAAAAACTCAAAAAAAGAAATCAATTATCGTTAATGGAGGAATTAAGGGCGGCTGAAAAAGTCGTCTGGTTATGTTTTACAGGCGGTTTATTATTAACCGCGAATTATGCCATTACTTATTTTTCAGGTTCTGAATTAGTTAATATTCCTGATTGGAGTTTTATTCAATGGTCGGGGGCATTCATTGGTTTAGTCGTGGCTGTGAGTATTACCTTTATTCAAAAAGTTTTATACAGTTCACCCACCCACTCCAAAGCAGGTTTAGTGGTTACAACACTGGTTTTAACCTTTGTCATCATTTCTGAAATTGGCGCACCGATTGAAAAAGAGGGCATGAAAATGAAAGAAGCCTCTCAAAATTCAGCCGTGTTTAAAGCCGTTGTAAGCGGAATTACAAGCAAAACCGACGCAGGGACAAGCTACTCAATGCAAATCGCCGCTGCAACCGCTGAAAAAGCCCAACATGAATTTGAGCTACAACGCTGTGAACGTCATACCAGTAAAGGCGAAAAACGGGTTAAACGCTGTGAGGACTTCGAGAATAAAGCCATTATGCAGGCGCAAGCAAAGATTGACAGCTATCAATCCAGCGCAAACACGACCACCAACAGCAACGAGAACAGCCGCCTTGCACTGATTCAGCAAGCAAAAGCACTGGAACACAACACAGACAATCACAGTGAGCTGGTCAAGCTAACGGCTTCAATACTGGGTGCAAACTTCTTAGACGCGATGATGTTTCTTAGCTTGGTGCTAATCGTTGCCTTTGAAGCAGGCTTTCACTTTGTGGGGTCACGGGTCGGATTACTCAAAACTGCATTGGGTGAAATGGGAAATAAGCAAATACTACGAGCGCAAGAATTAGCGACCCTTAAAAGCGAAAAACGCTTTAAGGATAAAACGTGGAATTTGAAAGGTAAGCAAAAAGGCGACAGCGTAGAGAACGGGAAGGGATACACACCTGCGACCGCGCTTCAATCTGAACAGCCTGCTTCTAAATCTACAGATGGAATCGAAAGTTTAGGCATAAAAACCAGCGCAATGAAAGCCGCAAACGAGCATAACTATCAAGCATCAAAACCGACAAAAAACAACCGACGTAAAAACCCTGCCAGCGTTGATAGACAGGGTGTTTCAACAGGTGATGATAAGCCAAGTTCAGACCCTGCCGACAGGGTTAGTAAAACCCTGCCGACAGGGTTAGAAACAAAAAATGAACGTGTGAAAAATCAGATAACAGGCACTGATTTTGATGAACTGTATAAGCACGTTAAAACTAAAATTAATGAAGGTGAAAAACTGAGTGTTACCAATATGCGAAAGATTGCACACTCACACATTAAGGACAATCCAGACCTAAAAAACACCTCGCTATCCATTCCAGAAACGAGCTATTTAGTTGATAAAATCAGAGACAAAATGATCAATGAAAACTTTATTATTGATAACCCTGACTACACCAACGGCAAAGCTAAATACTTACTCGCAGGAAAGGATAAAACATGATTGGTTGCTTTCTATTTGGCTTGCTCTTTCTACCTGTCACCGTGTTAGTGGCAAGTTTATACATTATCGCAGTTAGATCAATGCACATGAGAACGGAACGACTGATAAGTAAATGGAAGAAGAAATAGCTAAGAAGGGGTGCAGCGGGTTGCACCCTTTCTTTATGTCCAGCGTTTACGTTAAGCTTTAGAAGTGGGAAATTCTCACTTCCAGAATTAAAAAAAGGTTTTTTAGGGGTCATAACGAGGGTCGAAGAAAATAAAAAAGTCTTAATTACCGCAATATAAATCTTACAAATATGACATATATTCTCTCTTTTTATCATCTTTGATAAATTGAACAAAAAACTGACAAAAACAACGAGATTGCAACGAGTATTTGAACGTTAATCATCAATAAGTTGAACAAAAAACCATCAATGACCCCTAGTTTACCCCTAGGATTTAGCCGCTAAAATGCTGTTCAATGAAATTTTGTTGTCCATTTTCGGCGACTATGAATCACAGCAATAATATTTAAATAATTATCAAATTTTTTATAAGCCACAATATAAGGCGTATCTGAAATAATCAGCTCTCTTACACCTTCAACCCGTGAAATACGCCCTAACTGTGGATGATCCGCTAAATGATCAATAGCCACTTCAATTCGTTTTAGAACTTTTTGAGCATAAACAGGGTTTTCTAACGCAATATAATCATAAACCGCATATAAATCAGATAAGGCATTCTGAGAAAATCGTATTTCCATTATTTACCCCGTCTAAACGCTTTACGCCATTCAGATTCTGGCACAAATTCCCCTCGTTCAACCTGTTTAAGTCCTTCCTCTATGTGTTCGACCTGCCAGCGGTAAACCTCTAAATAGTGAGTTATCGCCTGATTGATGATGTAAGAACGGTCTCTATCCATTGATGCCGCAATATTATCAAGCTGCTTTCGTTGGTCGTCACCTGTTCTGAATGTGATGGTTGATGATTTTGCACCCATAATCGAATCCTCTTCTAGTTGTGTACATTGTCTTACAATGTAATCTATCTTATTTGATCCCACTCAGAATAGAAAGCCAACACTAAAAAAAGGTACTCCTAAAGAACTAACAGTACGGGTAGCAGATGCGCGGGGTTTTGCTAGTGCCTGCCATTTTGGGGGGCGTTTCGTTTCGCTTTGATATTTTTACAGTTCAGACATAGAGCATAAAAGCACACAATCAAAAGAAATGATGAAGTGCTTCATAAGATCAAGATCAAGAGAAATATACTGGAAAACAAAGCTTGTTGGTCATCAAAAGCTAGTGGCTGGACTCCCTACGGTCGCCATGTGAGATAGGGTTACATCTGCATGTTGGGGGAAGCAGAAAACTTCGATTTAATGCCCAATTTTTTTTCCAGTATATGGCTCTTTTAGCCCTGAAAAAAAGTACTCAAAAAAATGATAAATTCCCGTCTTGAAATGGAACATTTTTAAATATATAAATCATGTTGACTTCAAGACGGGAATGTTTAAAAAAAATTAATAATTATCATGTGTCTACACGTTATTTGCTTAAAAAACCCCTCACAAAAAAAACGTTAAATTTTTGTGAGCATTTAGGGGCATATTTTGGTGTGTTTTTCTGCTTCTTCCTCAAGTACTGCAATAGCGTAATCTATACCATTATTTTGACTTATCGTGTCTACCGCTTTGATCATCCAATCATGTTGTTCAGAAGGGATAATGTTCAAACAGTCTTTAATTTTTTTGTACTGATTTGTCTCTATTTTGATGTTCCCCACTTTTCTTTCTAAGTGTTCTCTATCGATACTTTTTGCATAATCTTCTGTTTGCTCAAGTACCTTATTCGTATTTTTCTTGTAGTAATTGGTTGCCCTTAGAAAATAACTTTCTGTTCTACTACGACACTGGTCATGAATACTGTCCATAATATTCTTGTAGTACTCCCTGTTTTCATGTTGTTCAAAAGGGATAATGTTCAAACAACCTTTGATTGTGGCGTACTGATCGCTCCCTATTTTGATGTCTCCGATTCTTTTTTCTAAGTGTTATCTATCGATACTTTTTGCATAATCTTCTGTTTGCTCAAGTACCTTATTCGTATTTTTCTTGTAGTAATTGGATGCGCGTAGAAAATAATTTTCTGTTCGTTCACGGCACTGGCTGTCAATACCGTCCATAATATTCTTGTATTGCTTCCTATTTTCGGGCGACATATTGTGTAATTTTTCAGATACATTACCTTTTCTATCCAAACTTTTGACTATTGCATATGCTCCTTCATTCTGATTTTCTGCTTCTATCTCTTTCAATGCTTGTTTATAACGACTGATAAGTAAATTGAAGAAGAAATAGCTAAAGAAGAAATAGCTAAAGAAGAAATAGCTAAGAAGGGGTGCAGCGAGTTGCACCCTTTTTTTTATGTCCAGCGTTTACAAATATGACATGTATCGCACAATTTACTTATAGATTTGATTAAACAATAAACAATAAACAAAAACAACGAGAACGCAACGAGAATTAAGCAACAAATGCCGTCCAAGCATCTAAAACTAAAAAATATATAATTAGCTCAAAAATCATCAATTACCCTAAGGATTTAGCACTAATTTTGCCATTACCTCATTTTTAATCATTTGCCTTTAGTGATGTGAAATATAATTTTTCAAAGCGGTATCTATTCTTGTCTGCCACCCTGCACCACTATTTTTAAAATATTCCAATACATTAGGGCTTAACCGAATAGTCACTTGCTGTTTAGTCGGTTTTTTCTGTTTACCGCGTCCCTTTTTAATTTCTGTTCTTGGATCATTCCAGAATGCTTCCACAGAATCCTTATCATTTGGATCATAAGGAACATCATCATATTTGTGAGTAGTAGTATTTTCGCTCATTTTTTGTTGCCTTTCTTGCTGAAATTAATCGAATATCACCATCAATCGTGTCGGTATGGATAACCAACGCTACACCGTTGAGAACAATACCCAACGTGATAAAACGCTGTTCAAGGTATGAATACCTCATATCTTCCCGCGTCACGGTTAGGTTATCCCACAGTTCAACACAATCTAAAAAATCAATTCCGTGCTTCTTCAGATTGCTTATTCTTTTATTTTCATCCCATATCATAAACTTAATTGTAGTTACAATATAATAGATTTGTCAATTCTGACAAGATTCCAGTACCCCATTCTAAAAAAGGTACTCCTGATGAACTGAAACCACGGATAGAAGATGCGCGGGGTTTTGCTAGTGCCTGCCATTTTTGGGGGCGTTTCGTTTCGTTTCGCTTTGAGATTTTCACAATTCATACCTAAATCATCAACACTCACAATCAAAAGAGACCAAGAGCAGTAATAGAAAAAAAGAAGGGCAAAAGCTGGCTTAGATTGAGGTAGCTTCCGCTGGTCGCTATGAGAAAAGGGATGATGATCTTTAGGGTTCTTTTTTTTCTAATATAGCTCTTAGAAAGTTAAAATATAAAGCTAAATTTGTCACTCACTTTTTTTTGTATTTGAATAAGTAATAGTATGCACTTTTTGAGTGACAAAAAAACACAACAAATCATTTTAAAAACATAGCTTTAAAGTATATTATCCATCAAAAAAACCACTCACTTATTTTCTCTATTTGTGAGTGGCTTTTTTAGGTTTATTTATGCGGTTTTAGTCTTGCCGTCTGGCTTGACTGAATCAAGAGGATTCGCCCATATTTGCCGTGGCATTCCAGACTTTAAACTAACTAGCATATTTGCACTTGTTCGTTTCCAATGCGTTTTATCCATCAGTACAGGTGTCCATTTTGTCCCTTTTCCTCCTGTTGTAATCATATTACTTTGCGCTTCTTTCGCCTCGTTTGAGTAATCCGTAATGCTTGAACCCTCAGAATCACGACGATCAACTACGCTAAAAATTGTTTCATTTTTCGATATTTTGATTGTTTTTTCGGTGGGCTTATTTCTATCATTTTTGTTATTGCTTCTTAATTGCTTGATCGTCACAACCTCATGACCCATCCAATTAATGATATTTCTATAGATAAGCGCGGGGTTTTTGCTTATTCCTGCCTTAGTGCAAGTAATGCCCATTAATTTTATTGTCTTGATATTCCGAGTTAACCACCATTTAGCCGACTGAGAACTAAAGAAGGTTGCAGGAATGCTCTCTTTTAACGCTAAAGACTCCACTTTTTTCATGATTAGAGGGCATTCGATCAACCTAGATACCTTTGTAAGTGGATCAAACCCAACATTTTCAAAATCTGTTTCAACTATCGCTACATTTGCCTTTCTTGTATTTTTACTTGCTTCGATATTTTCGGCTTTTCGGATTAACCCTTTTTTGTATTCCTTTACCAGTAGCAATTTTTCCTCATTAAACATAGCGTTGTATTTTTTATAACTTAATTCTGTTTGGGTTATAACCTGATCCTTCAGAAGTAGTGCGTCATCTTCATGAGACACCTTGATACTGTGCATTTTCTTTGCCTTGATTTCCTGTATCTCTTCATCGCTTAGCCGTTTTTCATTCGTAAATGCCTCTTCTTGAATCGCTTTTATAACTTTATTAGCTTCCTTTTTTGCAAGCCCTGCTGATTCATCAACTTGTATTTTTTTAATATCAAACTCAATAATATCCATCTCACTATCTTTGAGTTTTTGCAGAAGTTTTTTAGTAAAATTGTTTTTATCATCGGCATATTCAGCACCGCCAATAATTTCAAGATCAATGAGGGATTGCTGATGCTTTCCGTGCTGATAATTTGTATCCTTTGTTAATTTTTCTACTTTATAGTCTGCGTCATCTTCTAACTCTCTTCTTAATGCCTTCACTCCGTCGGGCAAGGCTGCGTTGAGCTTTTTACTGGATGGGAGCAAGAAAAATATACTGTTATTTAACGGGTTTCTTACGCGGTAACTACCCTGTGTTAAGTTGTTAATACCTGCTGTTCCAATATTATTAATGGCAATGCAATATGTTTCTGTGAATAAATCTTTTTGATCAAATGAAACGCCCGTTCCTGCTGCTGATGTGTAAATGAAATAATCGTATGATCTAATCAGCTCTTTATTATCAAGAGCCTTACTAAACTCTGTTGAATCATCACCTGTTACTGTCAGTATTTTTGCGTCTTGATGAATATCAAGAATCACTGAACCTAAGTCATTTGCTTCTGTTTTAGTCATGCAAAAAACAGGAATTACATGATAATTCTTTTTGCTTTTATAACGATCAATAATCAGCTTTTCTATGTATTCTAATCTTTCAGCGTCTTTACCCTCGTTGATAACGTATGCTTTAAACCCGCTCTGGCTTCGATAAGTGTTTTCATAAAAATCAGCGGTGTTTTCAGGTTTGAATATTTTAGAAAGCTTGACTGATAACGCCCCTGCATCTGCATCAAATAGCACCACGTTTCTACTACAGCTTCCGATTCTTTCTAATGATTCGATAACTTTTACTTTCTTTTTTACTACGCTCGATGTTAACGAACTGCTCACGCTTTCTGATTCATCAACAATCAATAAATCTATATCGCTTACTAAATACCGAAACACTTTATCTGATGATTGCATTGTTGTAGCACAACATCGCGCCATATCACCCGCTGCATCCTGATTTTGAGTTTTTATAATGTCTTTATAAAAGCTCATGTATTCGCCCTTATAGCCCATTTTATCCCGCGCAAAAGTATTAATATCCTTAACCATTTGTTCGTTAAGTCGAACCAGTGGCGATATATAAACAAGATTCGGCATACGCCCGTATTCTTTGAAAAACTGTTCTATTTGTAGCTTTATTGAGTAAGTTTTCCCTGTTCCCATATCAGATTTTATAATAGAAATAGTGCTTGTTTTTATGATTACTTGAAGTGTGTCACCTATATATTCCTGTCTAAAAGAACTGCTTATCTCTTTGCTTACATTAGTATTATAGAAAGCCTCTCTACATGACTCTATTCCCGCGTCATTCCAGTCCCCAAAATCGCTAGGAATAAACAATCTAAAGCCATAACTATCAGCTAGCTCTTGTCCCAACTCTTGCGCTGTTTTCTCTATGCCTTTTTTCTGATCATGATCAAAAGCCAAATAAATATCATCAGCATTCATTCCATCCTTAATCAGTTGTATTGCCATTGCTTTTAAACTGTTTTTATTGAAACAGCATAGCGTTTCAAGTCCTGTCGCTTGATTGATGGTGTATGCAGTGCTTATACCTTCCGATAATATTATTTTCGTATTTTTGCCGCCAAATACATAAGCAGAACCCGCAAGCTTGCTACCTGAAATAATGATTTTCTTACCCGTCTCACTGATGGTTTGATAACCTGTTAACTTGCCTGTTTTGTAGCTTTTAATAGGGATGACTAGAGCGTTTTTTTGGATGTATTGATGATCAGTAAGGTTTATTCTTTGAGTGCTAGTACGAACGCTCTTGAGCGTATGTCGCACCTGTTTTGATTTGAAGTAGGGATGATTGACAGGGGCGGTGTGTAGCTGTTCAAACACAGGTGCAAAACTGGAGAAAATACTTCTTTCTTGTTGTATCTCAGCTACTTTTGTTTTTTTAACGGGGGCTTTTGGAACTGCTTGGTTATAGCTTGTATCTGCTTGATCACGTAAAAAGTCGGCATAATCTACACCCGCTAATTTTGCTTGATTAACAATATAACCAAAGTTTTTATTATAGCTTTTACCGAACGACTTCCATTGCCCTCTTGATTCAATGATGCAAAAACCAGAATAGCTTTCACTCCACTCTACCCATACATCAAAAGCGTCGTCTCCGTATTCGTTTTTAAGAGCCGCGCCAATGCCCAACCACGTATCACGATCATGGGCTAAATGCGAGAGATAGGTATTAATTAAGCCAGTAGTGACTGGAAGAGAAGGGTTTTCAAGAGTAGAAAAGCCCATATTTTTTGCGCCCGTAGACGCGAAAGTGTTATTATTCACACTCATATTATCCACCTGATAGAGAGGTTGGTTAGTATTCGCAGTGGGGAGAGGCTCAATTCTTCCTGCTGCACTATATTCATTATTATCTAAATCCTGCGTTTCAGCAAGCTTCATAGCCCACTCTCGTTGTCGTCTTGACCACTCTCGTTGTCGTCTTGATAATCATCACCACCATTTTCTATGATGTTATGGATAGTCTTCCCCATCAATATATATTGAAATCAATCACATACTAAAACCACACTTAAACGTAACCCCTTTTGTTTTGTGGCTTCTGACAATAACATAGTCTTAAAATATTCTTTTGATAACACATGCCATTTTTAACATTTACAGGAAAAAACACTGTTTCCTGAATTAAAGGTGGGGAAGGTACTTACTGCGTTTGCCTATAGGTGCGTATCCTACAGACCCGTCCCTACGCCTCCCACTAAATTTTTTGCCTAAAGTAAATACTAAACCCCTAGGGTTAGGTTATTGTCATGTACCCTATCAAAACATAACCCTTCTAATATGTCATGTACCCTAAACCAAAACCTAACCCCCACCACCACATGTACCATAAACCAAAACCTAACCCCCACCACCACATGTACCCTAAACCAAAACCTAACCCCCGCCACTGTCATGTACCCTTCACCAAAACCTAACCCCTAATCCCACATGTACGTCACGCCAATACCTAACCCTAATATAAGAA
>WGBH01000425.1 GCA_015494435.1 Thiotrichaceae bacterium
ATATATTGGTTTGTTTTTTTAAGCTAAAACTTGAGATGATAAATAATAAGTGCTATGTTACCCCGCTTTATTAGTTGGGTGGGTTATTTATATGAATATGGAAGAGTCGTTAGGTCTGAATAAAAACTTTGATCATCCTGAAAAAGCTCGAAAGCAGTTACAGTTGTATATTAATCTTAAACTGGCATCGACAGGACAGCCAACAGGAAAAAGTGGTGATTCTGAATTTATCTCCATTGCAAGTGACCTGCTAAAGAGCTATCGGGAAAAAAATAGACGCTTACATGGTTATCAATGTCCTGCTGATGTGCGTATTCAAGATTTTCTTAATAAATATTTAGCTGATTGTGAAGATGAAACCCCAACACTACCCTCTAATACTTTTGTTTTAGATCGCCATGGTGTTGCGCGAGAATTATCTATTCCTGCGGATAGTGATGAGTTTGTTTCCGATATTATTTCTAGCTATCGTATTCGCCAAGGCGTTTTGCATAATCCTATCAATGATCGTCGTACCACTAAAGGTTCTTTTCATATTGTCGAAGGTGGTTTACCGATTCCAGGCGATAAAAAAACCGTCCCTAAAATCGCTTTTTCACGTCTCTTGAAAGCAGCACTTAATCCACCTGAGGAATTGCTTCAATTGCCTTTTACTGCCAATGAAAAAGAAAAGGCAAAGTTGTTTGTATCGTTATTATTACGTCCTACTGTTTGCCCTGAAATACCCACTATTTCTTCTGAAAAAAGTATGGAAATTCGTTTTTTTGCGCCAGGGAACTTGGTCAGCAATCTTGATTTTGTTGAAAGTATTTTTGGTAATGCAGGTAATCCATACCTTGCAGAATATGATGCTGCATTGGATATAGAGCATTGGTCTGGACACACAGGTTGCGTTATTCTTGCACCACATATTAGAGAATTAACTAAAAAAGAATTAGGTTTGCCTCATTATAGTGAAGCTTCCGAGGCGCAACGCAAGGACGGCATGAGTTGGAAAGAGGAGGACGAAAAATATAATGACGGTGATGCATTTAAAATAACTTGTCGCACAGAAGAGGGGATTATTGTTACCGTCTTGGCGGATAATTATTATGGTTATTGCAAAAAAGAAGTTAAAACACAACTGAGCTATGCGAGCAATCTTTATGGTTTGACAGAAGAAGAACATGCAGGTGGTGCTTTAGCAATACGTCGTCGCAATCATGGTGAAGAATATGGTGTTGATCGTAAAACGCGTCTTGACCCTAAAAAATATAATTTTGCAAACATCGTAAAGGTTTATGGCGAAATTATGGATGTTCAACCAGAAGGGTATGCGATTGATAAAAAATACCCTGAGGTTATCTATATTCCTACTAATATTCGTATGAACTTGCAAGAACAGACCATTCGTTGGAAAAATGATAATGGCAAACAGAAAATTAAGTTGCAACCGAATAAAATTTACATGCAACCTTGCGGTTATAAGGTTGAAATGGAACCGCATCCTGCTGCACCGTCATGGCGACTTATTGGTACAGAAGCCGAGGGGACTTTTTGTCACAAGCCTTGTACGGTATCAGGTGGTGGTAAATCTGAAATATCTAAATCTCTCAATGATGCTGTTATTTACGGGACAGTTTATGTAGAAAACTTCAAAAAGGATATGAAGCAGGTTGCCAAAATTTTTGAATATGATTATAGCGATCATTTACTGCCTGAATTTTCTAATGAAGATAGTGATCCTAGTAGAAAACCACTGAATCCTAAGCGGAGTTTAGGTTCTGTGATCCAATTGTTAACCCCTTCATCAAGCAATACAGATGAGTTTAATAATTGGTTAAAGACTATCCCACCGCATATTTTATCACAGGTATTTGTTATAAAGCGTATGTATCATCCTGATTGGGGAGATAATTGGCGTAAACATTTTCATGTGGACGTGATTAATGGCAAGCCAGGACATGCTTTAAAATACGATGGTCGTGATCTGGTTGCTTCCTATTTACGTGTGGGTTTGGGTAAAAATGGTAAATGGCGCAACTATAAAGTTAGACAAGACTTTATAGCGACCGAAAAAATCCAAATGGAAGATGATATCACTGCTTCAGTGGTTGTTAGTGCTGGAATTCTACCTAATTCATCGTCTAAATCAACCACGAACCCCAGTCTTAAACTGGTTAAAAACTGTGAATATCGTTTATTCCAACGTCCAGATGAAGCCATTCACCGTGGTTTTGATACTCAAACTGAAATTGATATGGCACAGCCTGATAATTTCATTGCTAACTATGAGCCATTAATAGGCGATAAGCTTGAGACGTTAGTTGAAGATGTGGTGGAATTCCAAAAATATACCCCGCCGATGCGTGATTTATTGCAAGCAGCTTATGATCAAGGTAATCAGTATGTTGTCTCCTCTGCTGATCCGCGCATAATGGCAGATGGACCAAGCCAGAATCCACGTTATTTACAATTACGTCCTGATATTCAAAAACCCGTGCGAACCTATATTGCAGAAATGGGCGCACGATTTAAGCGTCTCGTTCCTCTCGGACAAGCAATCATTAATCCTGTCAATGCAGTGCTAACAGGTCGTCGTAACAATCCCGCAGAAAAAGGGATTCGTCCATTAGCAGTCTATAACCCGATTCACTATCAAGAATTGCCTGAATTATTTATGGACTTTATCTGTAGTGTCACAGGCAAATCGCCATCAACGACAGGTGCAGGTAGCGAAGGGGCTTTGACTAAAGGACCTTTTAATGCCTTGCGTCCAACCGCTGATCTTAATAATGCTTTGGTGTCCTTTATTCTTACAGGCTATGCAGGTTTCTCAAGTGCCGCAGGTTATATTGGTGCAAAGCTACGAATCGATCATGATATTAGTTTATTAATTCCTGAAATATGGGCGCGTTTAAAAGAAGCTGAGCGAGATCCTAAGTTTTTAATTGAAAATGGTTATTTAGAGAAAATTGAGAATTTTGATTACAAGGGTCAACGCGTTAAAGCCAGTCGCTTGGGTTATCGTATTACAGAGCGTTTTATCTCTGCTTTTTTAGGTAAAATTTTTGATAATCCCGCAGTTGTCTTTGATGAAAAAATGCTAAAACCTGAAACACAAAATATGGATGAATACGTTGATGGCATTAATAATATTGTTGAAGCACAGAAAGTGGTTGCACAAGGTTATCTTGATGATGGCAGTATTGAAGAGGCTTGTCCGCCGCTTAAAGCAATACTTTATATTATGGCGACGGGTGAATATAAGGGCAAAACTATTCAACATCAGGAGATTAGAGATTTATTTACGCCTGAGGCAATGCTGCAATCAAACTGGTATCAACAGCGCCTAAAGACAAAACAAAAACGTGAAATAGACTTATGGAAAAAGCATTGTAAGAATCTGCAAGATTTTATGGCATTAAAAGGGCATGATGATGTAATTGAATCGCTTAATATTCAAAATCGCTTAGATAAAGCTAAAAGGCAATTGGAAATTGTTAGCCAAGCAAACTATCTGGATAGTTTAAAAGGGACAATTGGCGCAGACCCTTTGACTGTCTCACTTGATAATTAGGAAGTTTCAATTCAGGCTGGACGGGGTTTGTAAACCCGTTCATGTTGTGCATCTTAACAATTTCCATCAAAAGAACATGCAATATCATGATCAATTCCTGATTCATTTCTGGGCATAGGGTTCTTATTGTTTTTTATCTGTATAGAGTGACTACATTTATCAATGGCCCATCCGCTCATATCACCGTTAAGATCGACTTGGTTCCATTTCTTATGATGTTTGAGTTTTAGTGTATTGATATTTTGTCGTATTGCATTAGCAATGCGATTGAGTTGTTGGCAACGTTGCCGATAATAAGGTGTTTTTGCGGATGAAAAATCAAAACTAACTAATAAAGCTTTTACCGCTATGGTTGGCACATTGGTTTGGATAAAAGAATAATCTTGAAGGCTTAAATCTGAACGTTCGTATTCAGTCAATAAGGCAGGATCATTTAAGGGGACAAAATGCACCTGTTGCAACATGGCTTGAACACTTTCTTTTGGGGTATTAAAAAGATTACTAAAACCAGGACGGGGTTTTCCTGCAACTACAAACACAGCATCTGCCTTATTTTTTAAGACTAATTTGATTCCCTCATTGATAGCCAAATTAAGACGCTTTGCGGGTTCAACCCCTGTTATTTTTAAAATATTCCAAGCGGTCATATTAGTGCCGCTACTTTTAGGACCGACGACGACGGTTTTACCTTGCAAATCGTTAAGAGTTTGTATTTTTTTACGTGCAAACAAATGCACTTCTTCATTGTAAAAAGGAAAAATAAGGCGCAAGCGTTTTGCAGCTCGTCTAAATTTTGGATTACTACTTTTTCTCAGATAACCCAAAACATCCGACTGTACAATAGCAAAAGCTGCATTTTCACGCGACATCATGCGTTTTATATTGTCAATAGACCCTTTTGATGGGCTGACTAAAACATGGACGCCTGATTTTTTACTAACGGCTGCAATATCTTTACCAAACTGTAAATAAGTCCCTGTTTTAGCCCCTGTTACCATACCAATGGGTTCAGCAGACAAGGGACGTATGAAAAGGAGCAATAAAAGAATAGCAAGATGGTTGAAGCGCATAAAACCTCCATAGTTTAATATCAACTAGGACTAAATACCCTATTGGCAAGTTCCATCTAAACTACAATCCAAATCAAGATCATCAATAATATTGTCACAATCGCCTCTAAGACTACAATCCAAATCAGTATTGAAGTTATTTTCTGCTTTATAAGCCATTGTTTCTAACCAGACCCCATCTTTACAATGATTGCTATTGCTACAAAATTTGACGCGGATAAATTTTTTCCTTGTTATCTCGTCGAACTCTATTTCTTTGCGCTTTCTCCCTTGGTTTTTTATCTTTTTAAATAGAGCCAAATACTTTTTTTTATCACTTCCATATTGTTTAAGGCTGAAATCTGTACGAAGAAAAAAAAGATGCTTAATAATGGTTGTTGCTATTTTTATTTCACCTTGTTCAATCGCAATCAAAGCAAGATAAAGATCAGCACTGAAAAGTTGTTGCCTACTTCTATCTTTTATCGCCTGTCTTTTTACGCTTTGAAAAATAATTTTGGCTTTAGTAAAAAATTGATGATTAAAACAATTTATACCTTCTTTAAGAGTAAGGATGGTTGTGTCACATGTTTTTTTTGAAATTGCTTTTGTATTAGTGCTGATAGGTAAAAAAGGAAGAGAGGGCGGGAGGGTAAATTGACTTTGGGTTAGGGTTTTCTTAGGGTGTATATTGCTTTGGATAACGCTTAAAAAAGTTAAGAGCATCCAGATGATTAGCATCATTATGAATTGATAGGATATTGCTTTATCCTTGTTTTTCCCTCTAACTCCAATCATCCCTATCATTTGCTCCCCCCCATAATGTTCACCACATGATAAGTAATATATTCTATGCTTCTTCTCTCTTACACAATATTTTTAAAATATATCAGACATTCTTTATTCCTCTGCTTACACTTTAGTTTAGTCGTTTTTTTACCTTAAAGTATTACATCATTGCAAGGAGCTTGATTTGAGCAGGAAATCAACAACAAAGCAATCTTTTGGCTTTAGTATACTAAGAAACTTCTTAACGCCCCAATAAACTATAGAGTATTAAGCTTATTCCACTTAAGCCTAATATCCAGCTATTGCTAGAGAGGCTATCCATAGCAGGCATTAAAGCGGTGCTACTTAAAGTTGCAACGATCAATAAAGTCGCTCCCGTGAGGGTAATAATAACACTTTTATTATTTTGTTTTATTTCATCACGTAATTGTTCTAATTGCTGTGATTCACTTTGTTGGTTTAATTTTTGCTTGTGTATATGGTGTACAATTTCATTTATCATGACGGGAATATAGGGCGATTGTTCAATTAGTTTTGGAAATTCGCTTTTTGCTGCTTTTAATAGCGAGCTGAAACCAAATTGCTGGTCAACACGACGTTGTAGAAAGGGTTTTGCTGTTTGCCATAAATCTAAATCAGGATAAACTTCACGCCCTAATCCTTCGATATTCAATAAGGTTTTTTGCAATAAAACCAGTTGAGGTTGTACTTCCATATTAAAGCGACGTGCAGTCTGAAACAGTCGCAGTAATAATTTTCCATAGGAAATATCTTTAAGCGGTAACTGAAAAATCGGCTCACAAACAGTACGAATAGCACTTTCAAATTCATTCGGATTGGTATCAGGCGGAACCCATCCTGAGGCAATATGCGCCTCTGCCACCCCTTTATAATCACGATTGAAAAAAGCATGAAAATTATCGGCTAAATAGCGTTGATCGTCGGGAGTTAGCGTACCGACGATACCAAAATCAACCGCAATATAGGTGGGATCCTCTGGATTGGTGATATCAACAAAAATATTGCCAGGGTGCATATCGGCATGGAAAAAATTATGGGTGAAAACTTGGGTGAAAAAAATTTCCACGCCTCGCTCTGCTAAACGCTTCATATTAGTAGCCGTAGCATTTAATTGAGCTATATCGCCACTGGGAACACCGTAAATACGCTCCATTACGATGACTTTTTTAGCACAATGATTCCAAAATACTTCAGGAATATAAAGGTCTTTAGAGTCTTTAAAATTACGCCGAAGTTGACCTGCATTTGCCGCTTCACGCAATAGGTCTAACTCATCAATAATAGTTTTTTCGTACTCTTCAACGACTTCAACAGGACGTAAGCGTTTTCCTGTATTGCCTGAATATTGTAGAACTTTTGCCATTAAATACATAAGTTCAATATCATGGCGAATGGTATCTTCAATTTCAGGACGAACCACTTTGACGACCACACTTTCACCCGAATGTAGAACAGCAGCATGTACTTGTGCAATAGAAGCTGATGCGAGAGGCTTATCTTCAAAAGTTTTAAAGATTTCATTAATCGGACGTTCAAGCTCTGTTTGAATAATTTTACGTGCTAATTGAGTCGAAAAAGGCGGTACATTATCTTGTAATTTTGCTAATTCATTCGCAATTTCTTCATCTAACATATCGCGTCGCGTAGAGAGCATTTGTCCTAGCTTGACAAAGACAGGACCTAAATCTTCTAATGCAAGACGAATCTGCTCTCCACGAGAAATTGGTTTTTTCTTTTTCCAATTCCATGGTGATAAATGATAAATAAAGCGGAATTTTTTGAGTTTGGGAAGTGAATAAAAAAGGTCATCTAATCCATGACGAATCAGTACGCGATTGATCTCAATCATGCGCAAAGTTTGATTAACAAAATTCATTGATTATTAGTTGCGTCCTTAATGTAGTTATTAATCCTTGCTTCAAGGCGATCTACACTCATGCGTAGCTCATCGACTTGATCAAGATAGTGATTCACTTCTGCTTCTGTGGGGATTAACTGAACATCTTCGGTAAGGTATTCGGTGGTTTCTGATTGTATCATTTGGTGTTTTTCTTTAAGCCAGTTGGCACTCCCTGAGACCAGTTGTCCTGCCTGATAAGCGATACTATCGCCAACAAATTGAGACATAATATCTTCCCAGTCAATATCAATTTCACTTAAAATACGACTGAACTCTGCACCTAAATGGGTATCTCCCTCAATAAACACATGACTATCTAATAAAGCTTTTCCTGAATGACTCGATGTACCAAGGTGCATTAAGGTCATTGGCGCACCTTTAATAGTAGTGTCAGGAGTACCAGTGTAATTACCCATAACGGCAATCTCATCTTGATTAGGAAGAAAAAACAACTTTACTTCCAAGCCACTAATATGCAGACAGATTATTTTTCCCTGCATATTATTAAATTTAGGTAGTGTAGCCCCATCTAATGCTAGCCAAGCATTAAGAGCGGATTCAATGGTTGCCAATAGTGTCGTTGATAATTGCATTATTGCGAGTTATGTCAAAGTTTATAGCCAGTATGCAAAGCCACAATACCGCCTGTCATATTATGGTAGGCAGTACGTTCAAATCCTGCATCTTCTACCATGCTTTTCAGTGTTTCTTGATCAGGATGCATACGAATAGATTCTGCTAAATAGCGGTAACTATCCTCATCATTAGCGACTAATTTACCAATTAAAGGTAGCAGTTTAAACGAATATTGATCGTAAATAATATCCAACCCTGGTACAACGGGTTTAGAAAACTCAAGAACCATCAGCTTCCCACCAGGTTTCAAAGTACGATACATAGAACGTAATGCCGCCTCTTTGTCGGTGACATTACGCAAGCCAAAAGCAATAGTAATAATATTAAAATAATTATCAGGAAATGGCAGAGACTCTGCATTTGCCTGTACATATTCCACATTACCCGCAATACCTTTATTGATTAAACGAGTTCGTCCATTTTCCAGCATCGAACCATTAATATCAGATAAAACAACTTTACCTTGTTTACCCACAATACGAGCAAACTTAGCCGCTAAATCACCCGTTCCTCCTGCAAGGTCAAGAATAGTATCGCCACTTTTTGCACCTGATGTTTCAATAGTGTAACGCTTCCACAAACGATGCACGCCTATTGACATTAAGTCATTCATTACATCGTATTTATCTGCAACAGAATGAAACACATCTGCTACTTTATTTGCTTTTTCACCAACGGGAACTTGCTGGTATCCGAAATGAGTGGATTGTTCTGAGGTTTTATTTTGCATGGGGGAAGAGAGTCCTGATCAATCTAATTCAGTGCATTGTAACAATCTTATGGTGTTTCATGCTAGCACTGCATTAAAAGGTGCTATAGATATTTAAGCATAGCCTATGTTGAGCTAATTCCATGTGCAACTTATTCAGAAGTAAATAAATTGCGAAAATAAAGTATAATAATAAAGACAAATACTAAAAATGAACGAACAAGATACCCAACTAATAAATCAACTTAATCAACATCCTTCATTACGTCAACGAATGGAAGAGTTACTCAATATTGTTGAAAATACAAAAGGAGATTGTGAAAAAACGAATGATGCTGAAAAATATGTCATTCATGAACTAAGAAAAATGGGAAATGATGCCTTAACTTGCTGGGCAAATAATGCGGTAACACAGAG
>WGBH01000426.1 GCA_015494435.1 Thiotrichaceae bacterium
GATAAAGGCTTGGATTGAAGCTCAGATTGAGGTCCTAATTGAGGTTCGGATAAAGGCTTAGATTCAGGCTTAGATTCAGGCTTAGATTCAGGCTTAGATTGAGATTGTAATTGTTTTAGGTAAGCCAAAGGTCCACCTTTTTCAACACTAAAGCCTGTAATAACAATAGCAACTAAATCAATCATTTCTTGTGTATTAACAATTTTCTTTTGTAAACAACTCCGTGCTTCATTGATGATTTTTTCAATCAGACGCTTCTCTATTTCAAGACGTTTAGTTTTCCATGAAGGAGCGCTAAGTGTTCTATCTAATATAGGGCGTTGTTTCTTGCCTTTTTTATAACGATAAAATCCTGCGCCTGAGTCTTTGCCCGTTAAACCATGCTGATTTTTTTGCATTAGGATACTTGGAACATCGTAGTCTAGCTGATCAGCTAAGGCTTCAATAACTCGTAAACATTCATTAATACCTATTGTATCAATAAGATCAAAGGGGGCATGACTCATTCCCATTTCAGCACTAACTTTGTCGATAGCGTATAAGCTAATGCCTGATTGATGAATCAACATGGATTCCGTCAAATACGTCATTAATAAGCGTGAACCAAGATAGCCTGCATTACTTTTAAGTAAAATGGGTTTGAGTTGGAGTGATTTTGCAAAAGCGTTGATTGACTCTATTAAGTGGTAACCTTGAATATGGGTGCTAATTTCTACAATTTTGCTCTTGAATAAAGGATGGTAAGGATTAAAAGAAACAAGCCGTTGTGGTCTTCGCATTCCTTTTGATATTTTATCAAGTGGTAAGCTTGCTGTTGTTGTTAAAATATAGGCATCTCTTTTCGCTTGCTGATCAATATCATGCAGTAAAGAAGCTTTAGCATGTCTGTCTTCGGGAGTGGTTTCAATAATAATATCCGCATGAATAAGCCCCATATTATCACTATCTATAATGATTTTATCGATAATATTTTGTTGTTGCTGTGCAGTGTAGTTATTTTTTAGCTGAGAATAGAGATCAGGTAAAAGGTTTTCTAGTGCCGCATGACGACTATCATAAATACTAACGAGTAAGTTATTTTCAGCACAAAGACGGGCAATATAGCGCCCCATGACACCACAACCGATAATATGAATCCGCTTTGAGAGAGGCTTTATTGCAATGATACCATGATCAAGAGATTGATACAGTTTTTGTAATTTTAAATGGTTTTTCACCACATCTGAAACAAGCAAGGCGGATGCAGTTATGGCTTCATTATGACTGGCATCGGATAAGCTATTAAATGTTTTCCATGTTTCTATAATGCTATTCATTGCTACTGATTTAGCACTATTATGCTGGCTTTGTTTGTATTTAGTAGCGATAAGATAAGCTTGTAGCCTCTTTGGTAATATTTGTTTAAAGATGGCCTTAATATTTAAACGAGAGAAGGGCTTACGAACAGCTTTATCACTTTCTTGTTCGATCAGGTATTCAGCAACTTGATGTATTTTATGTGCGGGGACAAGATAGTCAATCAGCCCAATCGATAAACATTCTGTGCCAGAATAACCAAGGCTATCAATAATTTCTATACTTTTCGCTAAACCTTTGCGCTCTATTAGGCGAGTGATACTGCCAAAACCTGCATAATGCCCTTGTTGAATATCATTATAGGAGAGTTGAACCTGCGGATTATCAGTAGCAATGCGATAATCACAGCTAAGTGCAATTTCCAAACCGCTATTGACGCAACGTCCACTAATTAAAACAATAGTAGTACAATCAAGATTCTTAATATGCTGGCAGAGTTGATTACCCAAACGAGTATAAATTTCTGCTTTTTGTTCTGAGGTGAGTTTTAGCAAGGTATCTAAATCAGTCCCTGCTATAAAATCATTGTGTTTGGCGGAAGAAATCACCAACCCATTAAAACCTTTTCCTTGAAGATTAGTAACGATTTCTATTAATTCTTTAAGGAGGCTGATAGTTAGGGCATTATTTTCATTGTCTTGAGAGTTTATTTTAAGCCAAATAATATCATTTTTTGTTCTTATAAGCTGGATATGCCGAAAACCACTCATTTCGCAGCCTCCTTAGTCCTCTGTAATAAAAGTGCGCTACTTTGAGCATTAGAAAAACTAAAATGACAAATACCATTGTTTGCTTTATTACGTTGTAAAATAGAGGCGAGTTGTAAGATACAACGGAACTTATTCGCACTATTAGGATTTCCTAGGGTTAATGATCCACCATCAACATTGACATGACTAAGGGACTGGAAAGCTTCTATTGATTCAAAGTGTGGTTTCTTTTCTAAGGAAAGTACTTCAGCCGCAGATATTTCATCCCATTCCCAATAATCAATCTCACTCGTTTTAAGATTATTTGATCCCAATAAAATCTCAATCACATTATCTTCATTAACCAAGCTAGGTTCTGAAAGCTTGGCTAATGGACTTAAATTATATTTTTCAAGCATTTGTTGATTAGCAAGTAATAAGATACAAACACCATCGGTTGCTCGCGTAATACTTGCTTTGCTAATAATCCCCGTGGGTGGGTTGCCTGTAATAATAGTTTTTCTAAGTGATTCAGGATCGGTATTAATAATATCTTCGTCACGATATAAGCTAGAGCCATCAGGATAGAAAATAGGAATAATATTTTTTAGCAGTTTATTCCGCTGCGCATATTTAAGACGACGTTGACTTAAGGTAACGTATTCTGCCATTGCTCCTGCTGACAAAGAGAAATAGCTAGCTGTTTTTTCTGCAATTTCTTGATGCAAATAGTCATGATTTTCTTCCTTTTTGATAGAAGCAGAAAAATGGAAATATTGGGTATGAAGGTTATTCAGTGTTTTTAGTTTTTCCTTCAGACCCTTTGCTCTTTGCCACTCTCTAATCCATTGGGATAGAGAAGAATTCAATGCAATAGGTTTTACAATTGATGCTTCAATTCCCGCCAATAAAATGAGTGATTTTTGATTAAAAGCAATTTGTTGATGCGCATATTGCAATGCCTGAATAGCACAGTTTTCGCTTGCAGAAAAGGTATGCGAGACCAGTGAAGGCTTGCATTGCAACCGTTGTGATAATTGCTGTCCTAGGTCTATATTTTTATTAAGTGTACTACTTGCAATCACAACATCATCTAATTGCGACACACTAAAAGCTTGTTTTAACAGCAAGGATTGAGCGGTCATAAGACCTAGGTCAAGCTTAGTATAAGCTTGACTATATGAACCCTGCCTTAGATTATGGCCAAAAGGAGTTCGCGCGCCATCAATAAGATAAACCGCTTGTGGAGGACACTTAATCATAGAAAATAGCCACTACTAAAAAAAAGAGTAAGACAAAGCCCATGTGTATTTTCCTATGGTTAAAAATGCTCCTTATAATTATATTTTTGGCACTTGTTTCATTTGTGGAGGATTTAAATCAGTTAATTCTATTTCAATTGGAGGTTCGTCCAATGCTTTTCTCTCTAATTCATCGTAAGTTCTATTTAACCCTACCAGTCCTTCAATAATTTCCTTCTTATCTGCTCCTGGCAGATCAGCAATTGATTCTAACACTTTAATACGTGTTTCTTGCATTGCTTCTTGCTGTTTTAGCGCAAATAATCTCTCATGTTCAAGTTTTGCTAACTCTCTCTTGCGATAAATATTATGCGAGGAAATAAGATAGTAAGCAAAACTGACAGTAAGAATTAATGCAGAAAAAACCAAAATGGTATTAAGTGATGATTGGCGCTGTGCCGCACTTTTTTGTAGTGCTAATGTTTCTGCATGCGTTTGAGACATTTTCAACTTATCTTTCTCAAAGGCTAAAAGTTTATCGGTCATTCCTGCTTCATATTGCTTATCTTTATCTAATTTATTGATTTCTTGTTGTTTCAATAAATAAGCCTGTTGCAATTCTTGTTGTTTGAGTCTCTCTGCATTTGCTTGTGCATTTTTCTGCATTTCCTTTTCATGCAACATACGCTGTTGTTCAGTGAGATTATTATACTCCATGCGTTGTAGCTCAATTTTTTGCTGATAACTCAATTCTGTTTCGCTACGCTTATTTTTTAATTGTTCTTGAAGATATTGAAACTGTAACTCCTGCTTACTCGGCAAAGCAAATGCTGTACTAACAACACCGCTCCCCCCAGAAACTGAGGAGGATTGAGAGTTCGTTGCTTGTGTATTTCCAGATGTCCTTGTTTGCTTATCATTAATTGTTGTAAAAGTCAACAAAATAATAAACATAGCAATAACAAGGATCACCAGCATTCCCATGACACGCATAAGTATTCACTACATTTAATGGCACTTACTAGATGGTTACCTATCCGATATTTAAAGGGGTATAATAGGTGTATCTTGCAAGTGCATGTTAATTAAAAGAATTCCATTCTTCCTCTTATTATGGTATATGTGTTAGCAATAATCAATAATATCGTTAAAAAAATGATCTATTGCCCACTATAAACAATCGTTGATGAAGAAACAATCTGGTAAAGTTTATTAAGATCAATTGGGCTAAGTTGCAAGCTATTCACTTTATCACCATCAAATAAATCACGAATATAATAAGGTAGTTTTTTAGTCATTTTTGAGTCCTTTTCAGAGCTTACTATTTCTATTTTATCTAAGATAATTGGTTGATTTTCTGGTAAAACATGATTTTTTGTTAATTGTGAGGGATTATTTGATGAAACTCTATACAAACCTGATGGAAAGTGAGAATTATCAGAGGAGAGAATAGGGAAAAAAGCGAGCAACAAATTCTTCTGATTATACACATAGAGAGTGCGACGACTTTTATCCATTAAAATAATATTACCCTTAGAATAAAAATGGAAATTATTGCGTATTTTTATTAATAAAGCGGTGTAATTCCCTTCTATTGCATCCAAACCCAATAACAACGCTTTGGCTTCTGGCGTTATTAGTTGATTTGAGTTTTTTTCTACACTGGGTTTTTTAGGGGTATTATTCGTTTTTATTTTGGTTGTTTCCATAACTGGCTCACTAAACTCTTCCGCATCAATGGAATCTCCAGGTGGCATCATTTTTTCATCATTTCTAAGGACTTTGCTTTCTTCTCGAGATGAAATATTCGGTGCGGGAGGAGGCGCAAATTTTTTCTTCTTTTCTGCTTCTGGTAATCCCTTGAACTCTCCTGGAATATACATTTTTACATATTCATCCAACCAGTAGTCTTCTTGACTCTTAAAAGGACCAACAATTATCCATTTCCCATTTTTTTTAGTTAGTCTGACATAGCCAAAAAAATAACTTTTTTTCTTATTGTAAAACGAATCAAGCTCTAGCAATAATACAGCATTTTTATCATCACTCAATTCTGTGGTCACTTTATGGATATGTGTCTTAGATATTTTTTTACAGCGTTGTAGGGAATAATCAGGACGTAATTTAATCGCTTCTTCACATTCTTGCTTAGCAATCAATTTATAGAATTTTCTAATGGTCTCACTAGGATCATCTGCGCCAAAACTAACAGGACTAACAAAGAGCAAAAAAGTATAGAGCAATAAGGCTGATATAATAAACCTAGTTTGATTAGATAGTATCTTATATTGCATTTTAGCCCCTTGCTCTTAAGTTTTAATCTCAAAAATATAGAAAATTTAGTTATCTCCATTCATCATCGAATAACAAGCATTATACCATTTAGCAAAATCAGCATTATGTGACTTGGCTAACTCAATAACACCTAGTTCGTCACTAGAGCGTAATACTCCAAAGACACTGCAATCAACAAAATCTGGCTTATCATTACCAAAAAAAGTTTTTCCTGCTACACCGTTATTTATCCAATGATCAATAGCACTAAGAAATTCTTTCTCAACATCATCAATATGATGCTTAAGTTTCATTTTTGTCACAACACGAGGCATAACAAAAGCTCCCATTAGACGCACGATTTTTCTTTTAAACCAGTTAAATTGTCCTTCTTGAAGAATATGAGCAAAATGACGAAAAGAAGTTCTAAAATTAGGATGAATTAAGGGCGGCAAATAATGCACCAACGTATTATCCACCCATTCTGTCCATTTTTTAGCATCCTCATTAATAACTAAATGACTATAATGAGTATTAATATACTCAATAATAAGAGCCGATTCGACAATAATTTGATCACCATCTTTTAAGACAGGTACCTTTTTATGTTCAGTAAAATCAAGTTCAGGCATAGCAAAAGGAGTCACTTCTACGGTGTTATAAGGCTCTTTGATATAATTTAAAAGTGCTTTAACTTTCCAACAAAAGGGGCAGGAGCTAAATTGATAAAGTGTCAACATGGTTAATCCTTACAATAAATTTTAATTTGTTCTCATCATCCGTTTTGCGGCAAGCAATTTATCACTAGAGCGTCTACCAATCCCAATAAATTCACCTGATTCATGATAAATCCGAATTAAGGAAGCGTTGGGGATGTCATTTCGGCTAACCTTTAAGCCACATTTTATCTGTGTCGTTTCTTCATCATTTAGAATAATTTGAGGATAATGATTAAGGGCGCTATCAATAGGAAGCAGTGTGTTATCTAGTAATTTTTCATCTTGCTCTGCCAATTGTTGCAGGTCTTCTAAAGTGTAGGTTTTACTGCAATCGAAAGGGGAGACTTCTGTCCGTTCAAGCGCCGTAATATAAGCACCAAAACCAAGTTCATCACCTATATCTTGCGCTAGAGTGCGGATATAAGTGCCTTTGCTACAACGAATATCGAGTTTTAATGTATCATTCGTGCGCTCTAATAATTTTAATTCGTAGATAGTAATTTCACGTTCTTTACGCTTAATATCTATTCCTTTACGTGCCAGTTTATACAGTGGAGTGCCATTATGTTTCAAGGCTGAATACATTGGTGGGATTTGTGTAATAGCGCCTGTAAATTGCTTCAATACCGCTTGTAACTTTTCATCACTAAATTCTGTAACAGCCACTGACTTTAAAATTTCACCTTCCGTATCGCCTGTACTGCTCGTTTGTCCTAACTGAACCGTGGTGATATAGCGTTTATTCGAATTAAGTAAATAGCCTGAAACTTTAGTTGCCTCACCAAAACATAAGGGCAAAACGCCTGTTGCTTTAGGATCTAGACTACCTGTATGCCCTCCTTTTTTTGCTTTAAATAAATAACGCGCACGTTGTAATGCACCATTAGAACTTAGCTCAAGGGGTTTATTTAATAATAATATACCACTAATATTGCGGAAAAAGACTTTCTTTTTTTTTGTCATTTTTTAATCGAGAAATAGAATTTACCCTCCCTTTCGACAAGCTCAAGATAAAGATAAACTGATCTTGTTCTAAGAAGTGGTATATAGACGTTCATTTATTAAATTTGATCTTGATGACTAAAAAGCTAAAGCTTTCATTCCTTTTATCAGGAAATTACTTATCTGAAAAACTATAGTACAAAGTCGAAGGAAAATTTAATACGTGAACCCTGACGACTCTAATTATCTTTTTGATCCGACAAAATAGCCTTGTCGATCAAAACAGAAAGTTCATTAGCTTTCTGCTCTGTATCATCATAAATAAAAATAAGAGCGGGAGTGTTGCGCAGTTGAATGGTACGACTGAGCGCACTTCGCAAAAAACCAGCTGCACGGGTAAGCCCTCTTTGACATTCTTCCCGTTTATTTTGCTCAATGGTATCAAAATAAACTTTAGCTTGAGTTAAGTCTTTTGTGACAACGACATCAAGAATAGACACCATACCAACGCGAGGATCTTTGACTTCAGTTCGAATCAATAGAGCTAATTCGCGTTTAATTTGTTCGCCGATTCGGTCAGTACGTGAGTAATCGTAGGGCATATCTTAATCCAGAGTACGTTCAACTTCATAACGATGGAAAACTTCAATCTGATCACCAGCTTGCACATCATTGTATTTTTTAACACCAATTCCGCATTCTGTTCCCACTCTTACCTCATCAACCTTATCTTGATGACGACGCAGAGAATCCAGCTCACCTTCATGGATAACAACATTATTACGCAAGACACGGATAGGTTCACCGATTTTAATTTTACCTTCAATCACCAAACAACCCGCAATTTTTCCAAAACCTGTACCACGGAAGGTATCTTTAACTTCTGCGATACCAATTAATTCTTCACGAAGCTCAGGTTTTAATAGACCACTCATTGCATCACGGACATCATCAATTAGCTCGTAGATAATACTGTAATAACGCGTCTCAACCCCTGCTTCAGAGGCAAAACGACGCGCAGTAGCATCAGCACGGACATTAAAGCCTAGAATAACGGCACCAGCAGCTTGGGCGCGAGCAACATCTGTTTCAGTAATACCACCAATAGAAGATGAAATTATTTTCACTGCAACTTCACTGGTTGAAATTTGATTAAGGTAGTTCACAATGGCTTCCATACTGCCATGTACATCGGTTTTCAATAGTATATTGAAGATTGCCTTCTCACCTGGTTTCATTTTTTCGAACATTTCATCAAGTTTTGCCGCTTGTTGTGCCGCAAAACGTGTTTCACGTTCCTTTTCACGACGAGCTTCAGCCAGCTCTCTTGCTTGACGCTCATTTTTTAGCACCACTAGTTCTGAACCTGAACTAGGAGTACCCGATAAACCTTGTATTTCCACAGGAATAGAAGGGCTAGCATGGGTAATTATTTTACCATTCTCATCCAACATGGCACGAATACGACCGTATTCTGCTCCACATAAAACAATATCACCTTTTTTCAAAGTACCTTGCTGAACAAGAACACTAGCAACTGCTCCACGCCCCTTGACAACGCGTGATTCGATAACAAGACCCGTTGCAGGCCCTTTAGTGCGTGCTTTTAGCTCTAATACTTCGGATACTAATAAAATAGCTTCCAGTAACTCATCAATACCCTCGCCTGTTTTAGCAGAGATATTAACAAACACATCATCCCCCCCCCAATCTTCTGGTACGACTTCGTAATTAGCCAAATCAGTTTTAACCTGTTCTGGATTAGCTTGTTCTTTATCAATTTTATTAATTGCAATAATCAAAGGTACATCAGAAGCACGGGTATGTTTGATTGCTTCTTTGGTTTGTGGCATCACGCCATCATCCGCTGCAACCACAACAATAACAATATCGGTCGCCTTCGCACCACGAGCACGCATATCAGAGAAAGCGGCATGTCCTGGTGTATCGAGGAATGAAATAACCCCATTGTCCGTTTCAACATGATAGGCATCAATATGCTGGGTAATTCCACCTGCTTCTCCTGCGGCAACACGTGATTGACGAATATAGTCAAGCAGTGATGTTTTACCGTGATCAACGTGCCCCATAATGGTAACAACAGGAGGACGAGGTAATTGCTCAAATTTATCCATATTACCAAGCAAATCACTAGAGGATATTTCCTCATCCACAGCTTTAACAGGAATAGCTGTATGCCCCATTTCTTCAACAATAAGAATTGCTGTATCTTGATCAACCACTTGATTGATGGTTGCCATAACTCCCATTCCCATAAGAACACGGATAATATCCGCCCCCTTTACAGCTATTTTTTGTGCAAGCTCAGAGACAACAATGGTATCAGGAATTTCAACATTGCGAATAACAGGTGCTGTTGGTTTTTCAAACGCATGTTCTGTTGATTGCTGCACAACAACTTGCTGTCTGCCTTTTTTCTTTTGACGGCGATTACCTTTTATATGAAGCTGTTTTTTATTAGCCCCTGGACCTTGCGCTCGCCCTTGAAAGGGTTTTTTTACTTTCTTTTCAGGTTTTTTAGCCACAACTTCGGGTGTTGTCAC
>WGBH01000427.1 GCA_015494435.1 Thiotrichaceae bacterium
GGTTCAGGGGCTCCGTATAAAAAGTTAGCATAAAGATAGCACAGAATTTTTTAAATGCAAGTATTATGCCAAAATATTTGATTAATAATTCATCTATTTTATTGGGGGCATTAGGATAGTTGTGAAATCCTCTTTTTGAAAAGAGGATTTTATTGAAGGTAAAGTGAATTTCTTGAACAAGCGCCTAAGAGCATACTTCTGCTGTTTTTAGACTATTTTTTATCTGTTCAAGATTAAGTTGTTTGCCAATAATAATAATTTCGGTGTGAGGTGTTTCATCTGTTTTCCATAATCGATCAAAATAATACTCAACTCTAGCGCCAACGGCTTGTATAACTTGACGCATGGGTTTGTTTGCCAGCGCTACAAAGCCTTTTACGCGGTATATATTTTGTGTTTTGATAAGTGTTTCTAATTGCTGTAGCAGTTTTTCGCTGTCAACCTTTCCCATAGAAATAGGCACTGAATCAAAATGATCATGAGCATGATGATGTTGTTTTCCTTGTTGATGATAATGATCGTGATGGGAATACAATGAATCAATATAATTTTCACTATTTGCTTCTAAACCGAGAATAAGTTCTGAATTAATTTTACCTTGTTCGATGCTGATAACTTTTATTGAATCATTAGTGTGTTTATTGATATCTGTTTCAATATGTAAGCGTTGTTGAGTATTAATTAAATCAGTTTTACTAATAATGACAAGATCGGCTGCGCTTAATTGATCCTGATATAACTCTTGAATACTAAGGTCATGCTCAAGATTTTCATCGGCTTGGTGTTGAGATTCTAACTGCTCATGGCTATGTGCAAAACGACCTTCTGTTAAAGCAAGACCATCAACAACGGTGATCACTGCATCAACGGTAAAATGATTTTTTACCTCAGGCCAATTAAAGGCCTGTACGAGCGGTTTAGGTAATGCAAGACCTGACGTTTCTATTAATATATGATCAATTTCATCACGTCGCTGAAGCAGTTTTTTCATTACGGGTAAAAATTCTTCCTCAACAGTGCAACAAATACAGCCATTAGGCAGTTCATAAATACCGTCTTCTAAGAGTGTCACTTCATTATTATTTTCCTTACAGTCTTGGATAGCACAGCTACGCAATAGGTCGGAGTCAATATCTGTTTCACCAAATTCATTCACAATAATAGCAATACGCTTATTAGCAGATTGTTTGATGATATTAGAGAGTAGGGTGGTTTTACCACTGCCTAAAAAGCCAGTGATAACGGTAGCGGGGGTTTTTGTTAAGTTCATTAGTAAAAAGCTTTTAACTGTCCTTGTTGTTTGATGAGAGCTGAGCCATCTGGCTCTAGTTTTCCTACCACCATTTTTAGCATATTCATAAGACCTCGATTAGCTTTGGTGGCAGCTTTGATATTAATATGGGTATTATATTTCCATTTTTTATCTATATTTGCCTCGCCACTGAGTATAAGCGGGGCTTTATGTGAGCTAATTTTAGCCTTCAAGCCTTGATCATTTGGAGTAATAAGAATCGAATAGTCACCCGCTGGACGGATTTTTATAGGAGCTAGCAATTCGCCTTGTTGCCATTGAATGCTAGCATCCATTATGGGGAGTTGATTTTTAATGAGTTCTAAGTGGTTAATATTCGCTTTTATATCGCCATTAATTTTAGCCAATTTCTGAAATTTTGAGGCAAATGCTCCGCTAGCTTCAATGTTCATATTGTCTAAAGTTAATGTTTGGCTCATATTTATTCCAACAAGACCGTTAAGGTTTAAGTCAGGGTCTTGAACGTGTAGTTGTGATTTTAAAGCAAGACTTGTCAAGCTTTTAAGAGGATCAACAGACCATGAAATATTTTGTAATCTTATTTTATTTAGGGTCACCTGTTTAGCTTCGCCTTTCCATATTGTGCCAGAAAGACCCTGTGCTTGAATCTTTCCCTGTGGAATGTATTGATAAGCAAAGCTAGCAGGCATTTTCCATAATACGGCAATAGTAAAGCTGAGAATGCTAAGTAGAATTAAATGCGTTAATTTCATTTTTTCACCAAGGTCAAACGAACATCGACGGTACCGATGGTTTTATTTTTACTAATAATCATTTCATCACTGACTAAATCGTATTTTTGTTCTAATTGCGCGATAAAGTGCATTACTTTGTCTGCATCTGCCTTTTTTAGAGAGAGAATCACTTTTTTAGCACCGCGAGATTGCATTCGCTGTAAGCTCGGTTTTAAACGCCATGTTTGTAATGCTCTTTCAATCAACTGTTGTGGATTGCCTTTGATTTTCTTTTTACGAGTGGCTTTAAATTGTTGTTGTAATTGCTTTACTAGGGTGCTTTGACGTTGCATTAACAGCAGTTCGGTTTGTTTTGCTTGGGTTAGTTTGCTAAGTTTTTGATGTTGCGTCAGAATAGGGTGTAAGACAGCTAGCCAAAATGCCATTAAGGTTACTGCTACTATTGCAATGCTAACTAGTGTTTTTTCGCGGGATGAAAGCATTAAAAACCAGCTCTTTAATTCATTCATACAACCCCCTTGATAATAAGTGTTGATTCCACTTTATCAGCAGTTGTGGTGGATGCTTTGATTTCAACGTTTAAAGCCCCTTTTTTTATTAAACTATTTTTAAAAGTTTCTAAACGGGTCAAATTAGGCGCGCTAATAACAAAGAGTAATTC
>WGBH01000428.1 GCA_015494435.1 Thiotrichaceae bacterium
ATGTTATACACTCCTCATATTTATGTAAAAATATATTATTTCATATGATAGTATGTGAAATAATATTACTGTTAGTAGCCCATATTGTGCTAATTTTTTGTTCCTGATTGGATTATTCCAAACGGCGCATGGTGGTTTTAAGTAACGATTGAGATAATTCAAATGAGGGACAAAAGGGCAAGTTAAGATGGGTAAATTCATTGCTTGGAGCTTCCTTGAACGGTTAAACAGAATACTCTGCACTTCTAAATCAGATCGATTTTACACTATTGACACTGGATTGATGCAAATGTAATGTGCTCTCCTCTATTAAAAACCTAAACTTTGTCAGTGGTTAACTCTATGCAAATAACTCTGTTTACAAGCTTAGGAAAATATTTTTATAAAAAAAGGTAATCAATAAAATGAGTCCTATAAAAATAGGTTTATTGGGTTTAGGTACGGTTGGTGGTGGGACTGCAACGGTTCTAAAACGTAATGCAGACGAAATAACACGCAGAGCAGGGCGGGGTATTATTGTCGATTATGCGGCAACGCTAGAGCCTGAACGTGCAAGCGAGTTAGGTATGAGTGATTTACGTGTCACTGCGGATGCTTTTGATGTCGTCAATGATCCTGATATCTCCATCGTGGTGGAGTTAATTGGTGGCTATTCTCTTGCAAAAGAATTGGTATTACAGGCAATTGAGAATGGCAAGCATGTTGTCACTGCTAATAAGGCCTTGATTGCGCTACATGGCAATGAAATTTTTGCTAAAGCACAAGAAGGAGGAGTGATTGTTGCTTTTGAAGCAGCGGTTGCTGGGGGTATCCCGATTATAAAAGCATTAAGGGAAGGCTTAGCTGCAAATAATATTGAATGGCTAGCAGGGATTATTAATGGTACGGGTAATTTTATTCTCACAGAAATGCGTGATAAAGGGCGTGCATTTGATGAGGTTTTAGCTGAAGCGCAAGCCCTTGGCTATGCCGAAGCTGACCCTACCTTTGATGTGGAAGGGATTGATGCGGCGCATAAGCTTTCTATTCTTTCTTCGATTGCCTTTGGTATTCCGCTGCAATTTGAAAAAACCTATACCGAAGGAATTAGCAAAATTAGTCGCGATGATGTCATTTACGCCTCTGAGCTTGGCTATCATATCAAACATTTAGGGATTGCACGTCGTACTAAAGCAGGTATTGAGCAACGTGTGCATCCGACTATGATTCCTAAAAAACGTTTGATTGCGAATGTAAACGGGGTCATGAATGCGGTTTTAGTTAATGGTGATGCGGTAGGTCATACCTTATATTATGGTGCTGGGGCAGGAGATGAACCCACCGCTTCTGCGGTGGTTGCCGATATTATTGATGTTGTACGTGTTTTAACGACTGATCCTGAAAATCGTGTGCCTCATTTGGCTTTCCAAGCTGATTTATTAGCGGATATACCTATTTTGCCTATTGAGGCGATTGAATCTGCCTATTATCTACGTATGTGTGCAGAGAATCATGCAGGAGTTTTAGCAGAGGTAACTCGGATTTTAGGTGAGAGTAATATCAGTATCGAAGCCTTTATCCAAAAAGAGCCTGAAAATAATCACGCCGAGCAAGTGGATATTATTCTACTAACGCATAAAGTGAATGAAGGTGATATGAATATTGCTATTCAACAAATCGAAGCATTAGATGTTATTTGTGGTGAGGTGATGCGTATTCGCGTGGAATCACTGGATTAATGATCTAAGTATAGTTTTTTGATAATAAGGAGTGAAAGCTTCAGCTTTTTCGTTATCAAAATGAAATTTAATAAGTGAACATCTATAGGCAAAGAGAGAAAATGAATTTTATAGAAACACGGGGAAATGATGGTCAATTACCCTTAGAAGTCAGCTTTTCAGAAGCTATTTTATCCCCTATGTCATCGTTTGGTGGTATTTATGTGCCTTCAAAACTCCCCCAGCTCGGTGAGTTTTTTTTACGGGAACATCTTGATAGTTCTTATAAAGTATTGGCAAAAGATATTTTATTGGCTTTTGAAATAGATATTGCAACCAATGTGATTGATGAAGCATTGGATTTATACGATGCTTTTGATGATAGCACTAACCCAGCGCCGCTAGTAAAAGTTAAAGACGATCTTTATGTTAGTGAGTTATATCATGGTCCAACTCGAGCCTTTAAAGACATGGCATTGCAACCCTTTGGGCGGGTTTTATCTTCTATTGCCCAAAGTAGAAATAAAAATTATCTGATCTTAGCGGCAACCAGTGGTGATACAGGCCCTGCCGCTTTAGAAACCTTTAAAAACCGTGCTAATGTGAAAGTTGCTTGCTTATACCCTGATGGCGGTACGTCTGATGTACAGCGTTTGCAAATGGTGACAGAAAATGCTGAAAACTTAAAAGTTATCGGTGTACACGGTGATTTTGACGATACACAGGCAGCACTCAAAGCTTTGCTAGGCTCTGAAAGCTTTAATGTCAAATTGAAACAACAAAATATTCAGCTATCAGCTGCCAATTCAGTTAATTTTGGACGTATTATTTTCCAACTTATCTACCATATTCACAGCTATCTTGAATTAGTGCGTCAAGAAGCGATTACATTAGGTGATAAAGTCTATTTAGATATCCCTAGCGGTAATTTTGGTAATGCACTTGGCGGATATTACGCCATGAAAATGGGATTACCAGTGGAGAAAATCCTTATTGCCTCTAACAATAATAATGTCTTGACTCATTTGATTAATAAAGGTCTTTATGATTTAAGAGAATCATCCGTTGTTGCGACCACCTCACCTGCAATGGATATTCTAAAATCCTCCAATATAGAGCGTATTTTATATGATCTTTATGGTGCAGAGCGCACTAAGGAATTAATGCTACAGTTAGATAATGAAAAATATTATCAATTAAGCACTGATGAACTAAAAAAATTACAACATATTTTCTCTGCTGATTTTTGTAATGATGAAGAAGGCAAACAGTATATTCAAACCACGTTTGCTACGGGTTATTTAATGGATCCGCACACAGCCACCTGTTTTAAAACCTATGAGACCTGTCGTGAGAAGCGATTAAAAACGATTATTTACTCAACAGCAGAATGGACAAAATTTTCCCCCGTTATTGCCAATGCATTAACAGGAGAGGAAGGGGCTGATGATAAAGAGGCGCTGAAATCCATTGCTAAAGCGGCAAAAATAGAAATACCAACAGAAATTAACGCCTTATTTAATAAAGAAATTACACAAAAAACGATTATTGATAAAGCCGATATTGAAAAAGAAATATTAGCTTTTTTATAATTGAGTAAACTTTCTAAAAAATATGAACTGTTTTAGAAATGCTCTACGCATGTTGAAGTAGGTTTGGATAAAATATCCATAGCCAAACGGCATTATTGTTTTGCTGATAGAAGTGCTGTGATGCTTCTTTAGTGCAACAGTCATTGCCTTAAGAGCTTCTGGTTTAAATGGAAATACTATTTTTCTAGGGAAATTCTAGCGGGTTTTTGACCGAAAAATAGATTGAAGTTGAGATCAGAGGCTCTTTTTTTATCTAATTAGGAAGTTTTAAGTAATGAATTTGCCCATATTGCACAGATTTTTTGCTTGGAACTTCCTTAATATACCAAAAAATAGTTCTAAGTACGATGAACTAAAGAGGACTTAAGCGCAATTTTCAAATGTGACCCCGCTTTGATTTGTGTGTTTTGCAGACCATTCAAACGCATGATGTTAGTGACTGTTGTGCCGTGACGTAATGCTATTTTATAAAGATTTTCTCCAGCACGTACACGATAATTGACAACTTGTGTGTTGTTATTGCTTGTCTTTGCGATAACATAACGTCTAGATTGATTTTTTGCTTTGTAAGAGGCAGTAATAACACCAGGAGCCAACTTGATTGCCTGATGCAATTGACTCGCATACTGACGCGGTAACACAATTTTTCGAGAATAAGAAGGGTTAGTGATGGCATTTTTAAAGTTAAGATTTAAAGCCGTTAATGTAGATGCAGGAAGCTTTGCTGCACGAGCCACCTTGTGCAAATCTATCGATTTATTCACTACAATTTGCATCACTTGTGATGTGTTCGTTACCACAGGCAAGTTTAATCCATAGGCCTGCGGACGTAGCAAGATTTCTCTATAGGCTAATAATTGTGGTATATATTCCCTTGCCTCTCTAGGCAGATTCAGATGCCAATAATCAGTCGGTTGACCACTTTGACGATTTTTCATTATTTCATGCTGGACTCTTTTTTCACCCACTTTAAAACTAGCTAAGGTTAGATTCCAGTCGCCTGAAAATTTCTTATTTAAACGTTGTAAGGTGTCTAATGCTGCTCGTGTTGATGAAAAAACATCCATTCGTGCATCGTAGTTGTTTGTTTGTCTTAATCCTAAAAGTCTACCTTTAGCTGAAGTAAATTGCCATAGTCCAATCCCTCCAGAACGTGATTTAAAGGTATTATCGTATGCACTTTCTACCATTGGAAGCAAAGCCAGTTCCGTTGGCATTTTACGGCGATTTAATTCATTGACAATAAAATGCAAATATTTCCCTGAGCGTTCAAAGAGTCGGTTTAAATGCTGAGGGTTGCGAGCATATTGATCTAATATTTTTTGCACTAATGGCTGTTCAATATTACTATCGAGACAATAACCACTTGTAATTCTTGACCAAATACTATTTCTACTAATTTGCTGAGGGCTAACACTCGCTTTTTCTGCGGCATAGAGGCGATTAACTTCACGCTCAAATGCACTAAGGTTTACCGCCTCAGTTGATTGTTTAGTTATTTTACGTGTAACGGTGGGCTTAACTGCTGTGATTTTACTAGGCGTTACTATTTGTTTGTTTAATACGACTTTTTGAAATTGGACTTTTGTATTGTCGTATCTTGAATGGTGAATGAATGGGTGTTTATAGATCTTTTTTTGTACTTGTTCAGGAAGATTTTCTGTTGAAAACTTACCCAGACCTAATTTTTTAGCTAATGTATTAATTTCACGATCAAGCTGACGTTCCTTTTGGTAGGAAACATGATAAACAACGACTTGTTCATCATCATTGCTTGCTGGACTTGCTTTAAGACCAGAAATGGTGCTACAGCCCGTCATTCCTGCCATAGATAATGTTGCAGAAATAGCTAATGCCAAACGTTTTTTTTCCATGATTTTAACCCCCTTTTGTAAGCCCTTAATACTGTGAAGACATCCCAATTCTTCACACAATTTCTATTTTTTAGTGATTTTTGTAAGGATCACTAAATTAAGTACAGTGTAGATTTATTAATCTAAATGCTAGCTTATTACACACTTACAAGC
>WGBH01000429.1 GCA_015494435.1 Thiotrichaceae bacterium
GGCTTCAATGAAAGCATTCAAAACATTATCATCCCCTTCATTACCTGCCTATACTGCTCGCCACTTACTGTTAGATGAAATGGCTTTGCGTAAAAAATTATTTTCTACTTTAAAAAACAATGATCAATTATCTAGCTATTCTCAAGCAACAAATCGCCCCGCTCATAACGATAAAATATTCAATCTGCCCTTACCTGATGGCTCAATGCTTGAAGTGATTGCCACTGAATATTCTTTTATGGAAAAAAGCTTAGCGAAGAGATTTCCAGAGTTTAAAAGCTGGAAAGTACAAGCAACTAAAAATAAAAAAATACACGGGAATATCAGTTTCACTGCAACTGGTTTTAATGCCATGTTGATACTAGAAAATGGCGATACTATCTTTATTGACCCCAATAAATCCGTCGAAGCCACAGCGAAGCAGTTAGAACAACATAAAAAACCTTATAACAGCTTTAGCAAACGGGAAAATAAACATTTATTTCAACATAAATTTTTAAGGAAAGAAATTGTTATTCAACCCTCTAAAAATCAACCTCAAAAATTACTTAAACCACAGGCAAGACTTGCTAATTCACTCATTACTTATCGACTCGCCCTTGCTGCAACGGCTGAATATACCGCCTTAAATAATGGCAGCAAAGAAAGCGCCTTTAGCGCCATGTATGTCACCATAGATCGTGTTAATACAATCTACAAACGTGATCTTGGCATACAGTTAAAACTTGTTGATACGGATAAATTAATTTACTTAAATAGAGAAGCTGACCCTTATAGTAATGGTGATGCTTATCAAATGTTGGAAGAAAATATTGCTAATTTAGACGCTGTCATTGGTAAGAAGAATTACGATATTGGGCATCTTTTTGGCGGTGAGGGAACGGGTGGTTTGGCATTAATGAGCAGTGTTTGCAGAACGGATCAGAGCGCACATAAAGCAGGTGGAGTCACAGGTTCGCTTTCCCCTTATGGGGAGACTTTTGATATCGATTATGTCGCTCATGAAATGGGGCATCAGTTTGGTGCAACACATACCTTTAATAGTATTAAAGGCAGTTGTGGCGGTAATAATCGTGAAGCAAGTTCAGCCGTTGAACCTGGCAGTGGCAGCACCATTATGTCTTATGCAGGCATTTGTGGGACAGATAATTTACAAGCAAATTCGGATGCCGTTTTTCATGCGGTAAGCATTCAGCAAATCAACGATTATATCCGCTACAGTGGCGAGGCAAATTGTGGAATAAGGAGCAATACGGATAATAATAATCCAACCATTGCAAGCACTCAAAGTTATTCTATTCCTATTAATACCCCTTTTTTACTAAAAGCCAATGCCAATGATATTGATCTTAGCAACAAAGATAAAAATGATGTTTTAACTTACACATGGGATCAAATAGATGTCAATGGAAGCACCGTTGAAGTAGGCATTGATGCAGGTGATAACCCATTATTTCGTAGCTATCTACCTTCCTCTTCTAATCAACGTTACTTTCCACAACTCAGCACTTTATTTGCTCAAGATCCAATAGAAGGCGAAACCATGCCAGTGACTAATCGAGAGTTAAATTTTGCAACGACCGTTAGGGATGGTAAAGGAGGAGTCGCACGCACTGATACAAAAATAACCACATCAGGAAATCAGGCATTTGAAGTCACATCGCATAAGAGCGAATTTTTATATCACATCGATGACCATATTGAAGTTAAATGGAATGAAGCAAGCACTAGCTGGTCACCGATTAATTGTAATTCAGTCGATATCAAGCTTTTAACAGAAGATGGCACAACACAAGATTTATTACTAAACACCCCCAATGATGGTATAGAAACAATAACGGTTACTCCAAACACCCCTCCGATAAAGAATGCACATCTTATGGTCGCCTGTAGTGATAATATTTTTTTTGCAATCTCTAAAGGAAAAATTACAATCGATCAGACCATTGCAGATCAAACACCCGCGATTGACAGTGTTAATTCATCACCTAGCCTTACTGAAGACGACAGTGGCTCTAAAATAGTGAATCACATTATCAGCTTCAACAATATTTTTGTTGCTGAAGGAAATAATGGGATTACAAAAGCAACCTTTACGCTTTATCTAAACCAAATCGCTACAGTAGATACCTTTATTGACTATACAACCATGAGTGATAGCGCGCAGGCGGATAGTGATTTCAATGCCAAAAGTGGTACATTATCAATCCCAGCGGGAAAAACTAGTGGCACTATTTCTATTGATATCAAAGCAGATCAACAAATTGAACACGATGAAGTCTTTTGGCTATCACTCTCTAATCCCAGTAATAATACGGTTTTAAGCAATAAAACAGCCTCTGCAACCATTATTAATGATGATAAAAAAATTGAAAGACCTGCTGATAAAGAAGTTCAAAGCAAAAACAGTGCAGGTGGCTCCTTTGGCAGTATATTAACTTTTTTGCTTATTTATATCTCTCTACTACGCTTGAGATTTAAAGCCAAGAGGTTCTCTAAAAAATCAACGCCCCTTCAACTAAAAAGACTGAGCAAATATTCGTGGAACAAATAAAAATTTTTGTGACATTATTCACATTATATTTATCTAAAAATTGCCATAGTGCAGTACCAAGGAAGTTCCAAGCAATGATTCTACCAATCTTACTTGCCCTTTTGTCCCTGTTTGAACCATCTCAATCGTTGCGTAGAGCGACTATGCGCCTCTTGAGATGCTCCAATCAGGAACAAAAAATCAGCGCAATTATGGGTAAAATCATTACTTGAAACTTCCTTAATACAAAAATATTTCATGAGGGAACTAAAATGAAGAAAATTATTTTTACTTTACTATTTTTATTACTAACACCGTTGTCTGTTAATGCTGAAGAGCAGCCACAAGCGATGATCGTTTTCGATGCTTCAGGTAGCATGTGGGGAAAAATTAATGGTGAAGCAAAAATAGGGATCGCAAAACAAGCCTTAAACAAGGTACTGGTCGATTGGAATGAAGATTTACATCTAGGTTTAATGGCTTATGGGCATAGAAAAAAAGGGGACTGTAATGATATTCAAACACTGGTTCCTATTGGAGAACTTAATAAAAAAGCTATGATTTCAAAGGTAAAAGCGATTAAGCCGAAGGGAAAAACACCGATTAGTCTCTCACTTAAAAAAGCGGCAGAAGAGTTGCGTTACACCGAAGAGAAAGCCACTATTATCCTAATTAGTGATGGCAAAGAAACCTGTGATGCTGACCCTTGCGCAACCGCTAAAGCATTGAATGGCGAGGGCATCGATTTTATTACCCATGTGATTGGTTTTGATGTCGATAAGCAAACCGATGAGCAACTCAAATGTATTGCTGATTCGACAGGTGGCGAATATTTTTCAGCCAAGAATGCTTCCTCATTAAATGAGGCAATGGGTAAAATAGCTCAGACGGTTCAAAAGAAAGAAGTGAAAAAGCCTGAAGCCCCTGTTGTAAAAAAATTAAAGAAAAATTTAGAAATAACGGCTAGTGAAAAAGAGAAGGGGAAATGGATTCAAGCCTCTCACTCTATTTATAAAAATGATGACGGTGAGCGAGGTGATTATGTAACAAACTGCTCCTCTTACAAACAAAAAGCCTGTTTCAAAAAAATACCTGTAGGAAAATATCTAATTGAATCAAGCTATCATAAATTAAAAGTAAAGACTCCCTTGGAAATTACTACAGGTGAGGTTGCAAAATTGCATATTGTGATGGGTCAAACGGGGAAAGTTGAGATTACCGCCAGTGAAAAAGAGAAAGGGAAATGGATTCAAGCCTCTCACTCTATTTATAAAAATGACGAAGGCGAGCGGGGTGATCATATGGCAAGCTGTTCTTCAACTAAAGCGAAGGCTTGTGTTAAGCAAATCCCTGTTGGTCAATATACGATTGAGTCAAGCTATCATAAATTAAAAGTAAAGACTCCCTTGGAAATTACTACAGGTGACGTTGCAAAACGGCATATTGTAATGGGGCAAACGGGGAAAGTTGAGATTACTGCCAGTGAAAAAGCACAGGGAAAATGGATTAAAGCCTATCATTCTATTTATAAAAATGACGAAGGTGAGCGTGGTGATTATGTGGCAAGCTGTTCTTCGTCTAAACCGAAGGCTTGTGTTAAGCAGATCCCTGTTGGTCAATATATTATTCAATCTAAATCTAATCTTAAAAAATTCAAAAAAGATACTATGATTGAAATTAAGTCAGCTGAAACAACTAAAACCCACATTATTTTTGTTCAATTCCAGATAGTCTCCAACTGCTCTGATAAAAGCGCAGATATAAATCACGAAGTTTATGCCTCTAATGGACGCATGGTTTATGCAAAACAGGCTAAATGTTCTGATGTATTCCAAGTAGGGATTGATAAGGGCGATTACACGCTTGAATCAACGCTTAATAATCAAACTAAAACAACAAAATTTAGCGTAGGGGCTGATCATCCAAGTCAAATCACTATTGATATGCAAAATATCAATAAAGAGCCTTCTCATCAAGATCTTATCGATGCTGATAAAAAGGGTCAGTCATCCATAAAGACTAAAGAAGAAGCGACCTCACAGCAAGAGCCTCAGGTAAAGAAAATGCCCATTGATAATGAGAAGTTAACCAAAGGACTAGCTGATCTTGGTAAGCAGATGGAAATGATGTCAAAGCAAAATCCATCCATTACGGATAGAAAAATAATTGATGAAAATGGCAATGTTGATCTTCCTAGTGTGGATGAGGTACAAGGCGCAATGCGTCAAGCGGGTGCTTTACTGAATGGTTTGCGTAGTTTAGGCAAAGGTTTGGAAAAAGAGCCTTTGCAAGGAATGAAAGAAGCGATGCGCGCTTCACTTCCTAAATATCAAGCAAGTGTGGAGTGTTATCAAAATGCCGACGATCTTGATAGCGTAAAGCAATGCGAAGTGCTGGAAAAAGAGTTAGTTGAACTGGCGCGCGATAAGTTTCAGTTAGTAACGGGGTTTAAAACCGATAAAGTAATAAAAATAAAACCACATAGTGAATGGAATGATGAGATTAAAAAGCAGACTGTCACTAAAAAACAAAATGAACTAAAAGAAATAAAGTTGACAGTGCAATGTTTTGATCAAGGTGCAGGTTTTCTGGAGGTTCAAGATTGTATAAAAAATGACGGAAAATATACAGCCAAGAAGTCAGAATTTGAGCAATTAGGTAATTTTCTGAATGCATTTGGCGGCATGGCAAAGTAATTTTCTAACACCAAAACAGATTCCTAAATAAGAGAGGTAATATCATGAGTAATAACTGGTTTCTAGACTATGATGATGGTAAAAAAATAGGTCCTATCTCACAAGATGAAGCACGCGACTATGTAAAAAAAAATAAAGAGGGCTTTGCATGGAAGGAAGGCTTTAGTGATTGGCAGCCCATGTCATCCATTAGTGAATTAACGGATAATAAAAATCCTTTTTCAAGCAGAGCCTCCGCCCCTCCTTCACGCATGGCAGGTGTTGATACCCAGCGAGCGGATGAGATTGATTATAAAATCTTTGGTGAGGATATCCAGTACGTTGAAATAGAGCTTGACCCTGAAGAAAGCGCAGTGGCTGAAGCAGGATCGATGATGTATAAAAACAGTCACATTGTAATGGACACCATCTTTGGAGATGGTTCGGGTTCAAAAGAGGATTCGGGCGGTTTTTTTGGTAAATTAGTCGGCGCAGGTAAGCGTCTTATTACAGGTGAAAGTTTATTTACCACCGTCTTTACTCATAAAGGGGCAGGTAAAGCAACTGTTGCTTTTGCAGCGCCTTACCCAGGGCGAATTATCCCTGTCAATTTGGCAGAAATGGGCGGTAAAATTATTTGTCAAAAAGATTGCTTTCTCTGTGCCGCTAAGGGCGTTGCGATTGGTATCCATTTCCAGAAAAAAATCCTCACGGGCTTATTTGGTGGTGAAGGCTTTATTATGCAAAAGCTTGAAGGTGATGGTTTAGCTTTTATTCATGCAGGCGGTATGCTAAAAGAAATCGAACTCAAAGCAGGGGAAACATTACATTTAGACACAGGTTGTCTAGTTGCAATGGAACCCACTGTTCACTTTGATATTGAACAGGCAGGTGGTATTAAAACGGGCTTATTTGGTGGCGAAGGTTTCTTCTTTGCTAAACTGCAAGGCCCCGGACGTATTTGGGTGCAGTCACTCCCCTTCTCTCGCTTAGCAGGTCGTATGTTATCCGCAGCTCCTCAAGGCGGTGGTAGCGATAAAGGTGAAGGATCAGCATTAGGTGTATTAGGAGATATCGTAATGGGCGATAGGCACTAAAAAAGCTGTCTCTAAAAAGAAACAATATAGATATATACGCAATGAATCCTTATACTATTGCGTATTATCATGACTAAATCATCAAAATAAAATGAAACTCTCCTTACAAGCATTCCAAAATTTATCCCATAAATCCATTACCCTACTAGGCATGTCAGGTGTAGGAAAGACCTATCTCTCTAATATTTTACGCAAAAATAAATGGTTTCACTATTCCGGTGATTACCGTATTGGCACACGTTATTTGAATGAACCTATTTTAGATAATATCACCCAGCAAGCAATGACTGTGCCTTTTTTAAGGGACTTATTGCGCTCAGATTCAATTTATATTCGTAATAATATAACCGTCGATCACCTTAAACCCGTTTCTAGTTTTGTGGGTAAATTAGGAAATCCTGAACTCGGTGGTATGTCGCTTAAAGAGTTTAAACGTCGTCAATACTTACATTACGAAGCGGAAGTTGCGGCAATGAAAGATGTGCCTAGTTTTATCCAGAAAGCATATGATGTTTACGGCTATAGCAAATTTATTAATGATGCAGGAGGCAGTGTTTGTGAGCTGGATAATCCAGACGTTTTAAAAGTGTTGGAAGAAAACACCATTATTATTTATATCAAAACCAATAAAAATGATGAAAAAATACTGATAGAACGTGCTAAAACCTCACCCAAACCCCTTTATTATCGTCCTGAATTTCTTGATCAACAACTCGAAATTTATATGACTGAACGCGATATTCCCTATGTCACCATGATTGACCCTGATGACTTTGTACGCTGGATATTCCCGCAGCTCTTTTATTCCCGTATACCACGTTATGAGGCAATTGCAGATCAATACGGTTATACGATCAGAACCGAAGATTTATATCAAGTAAAAACAGAAGCTGATTTTATGTCATTAGTTGAAAAAGCGATTGAAGCCGATGAAAGCAAATAAAAGAATATGCATAAAATAATGAGAATTTGACCTAATAGAAGTTCTCTCTTAGTATTCGCTATCCAATACGATGCGCCGATTTGATACAGATTGCGGGCGCTCTACAAATACTGCTAAAGAGGTGATACATATTTAGAGCCTGCTTTAGTGATTAACTAATAGTGGGCTTTTTTATGCCTACAACAAATAAGGATACAACCATGCCACTCCTTGCACATAATCAATTACCTGCTTTTGAACGCCTACGCCGTGAAGAAGGACAAACCATCATCCGCCCGGGTTATGCGATACAACAGGATATACGCACATTGCATATAGGCTTATTAAATATGATGCCTGATGCTGCATTAGCAGTGACTGAACGCCAATTTCTACGTTTAATTGGTGAAAGCAATGCCATTATCCAATTTCATGTTCATCTTTTTACATTACCCATCTTTCCGCGAAGTGAAAAAGCAACACAGCATATTAATACTTATTATGAAAGTTTTGAAAAGATTAAAGAAGAAGGATTAGATGCCCTTATTATAACGGGTGCAAATGTTGCCAAAGCAAATCTTGCTGATGAAATATTTTGGGAATCACTCAAAGAAGTGATTGATTGGGCGACTGAAAACGTCCCTTCAACCCTTTGTTCTTGTCTAGCAACCCATGCAGCATTAGAGTTACAGCACCAACAAAAACGCTATCGCTTAGCTACTAAACGATGGGGAGTTTATACACATTATGTCACACAACAACACCCCTTAGTGAATGGGATCAATACCCAGTTTAAAGTCCCTCATTCACGTTTTAATCAAATTGATAGGGAACAGTTTGAAGCGGCTAATTTATCGGTTTTAGTTGAATCTAAAAAAGCGGGAGTACATCTTGCGGTGAGTGCAGACGGTATCCGCACCGTGTATTTTCAAGGACACCCCGAATACGATGCGATCAGTCTAATTAAAGAGTACAAACGTGAAGTGTTGCGCTTTATTGCGGGAGATTTGAGCGACTACCCACCCTTCCCTGATCATTATTTTGATCAGTACACACAAGCCCTTTTTAATGAATACCAAGATAAGATTAACAATGCATTAGCTAATAGCAAAGCAATCCCTGAATTCCCTGAAAAACTCGTACTTAAACACCTGCATAATACTTGGCATGATACCGCAGCGGCAATTTTATCCAATTGGATGGGCTTAGTTTATAAAATAACACATCATGATCGAAAAAAAGTCTTAATGGACGGCTTAGACCCTAATGATCCACTGGGATTAAAAAGCACAACGACATCTACTCCATAAATTTAAATACCATCGTTCGCTGGACGGGTTTTGTAAACCTTCGCTGGACGGGTTTTGTAAACCTTCGCCGGACGGGTTTTATAAACTTCGCCGGACGGGTTTTGTAAACCCGTCCACGTTTAGCTTAAATACTTCGCTGGACGGGTTTTGCAAACCCGTCCACACGTTTAGCTTAAATACAATAAAGCCTCACAGTTTCCTGTAAGGCTTTTTTAAAACGTTCCGACGGGGTAACAAACCCCGTCGGGCTAAATTGTTACAAACCTCGTCGGGCTAATTCATTTTTTATACAGGCAATGGACTACAAAATAAAGGGCTATGTCTATTTGCAGATGACCAATGCCAATAATCAGCTTTTTCCACATAATTTTTTCGCACGGGGTTAAGATGGATATAGTTCAATTTTTGTAAAAA
>WGBH01000430.1 GCA_015494435.1 Thiotrichaceae bacterium
GTTATCAGGTGCAATTTATGTACAAATCTCCTTTTTTGAATAAAATTTCTGATTTTATGATGTTTAGCCCGACGGGGTAACAAACCCCGTCGGGCTAAGATTTCACTCCTTGGATGGAAAAAGCTGAAGCTTTCACTCCTTGGATAGGAAAAGCTAAAGCTTTCACTCCTTGGATAGGAAAAGCTAAAGCTTTCACTCCTTGGATGGAAAAAGCTAAAGCTTTCACTCCTTGGATAGGAAAAGCTAAAGCTTTCACTCCTTGGATGGGAAAAGCTAAAGCTTTCACTCCTTGGATAGGAAAAGCTAAAGCTTTCACTCCTTGGATAGGAAAAGCTGAAGCTTTCACTCCTTAGAATTGAACTATAGTTTAATTACAACCTACCCACCAACAGCCTGCGATATCATCTTGAAAACGCATGGCTGCGTCGTATTTGGGTGTCTCTAAGCGGTCTTGATTCATATATTCTTTAATGCCGAAAAATCCAAAGCGGTTAAAGCTTTGTGGTGAGGTAAAGAGCATAAATTGTTTGCCGCCGCGTTGTTTCCATTGGTTGAGTAAGGTGGTGTACAGTTCTCCCATGCGTGGATCACGATTAGCTGCGGCAAAGAGGTTTTGTAGTGAGTTTAGTTTATCTTGGGATATTGTGGTATCGCCGTAGTTTACGGTTAGATGTTGTCCGCCTTCATAGGCATAGAGATCGACCCCAAAATGATTAGCAATGCTGGCTTGGTTTGAGATTAATTGTGTAATTGCACTAAGAGAATCAGTATCGCCTTGATGGGCAGTATTTGTTGCCGTTGGTGTGTAAATATTATTGATAACGGTAAATACGTCATCTAGTGAGGTCACTTCAGTAAAGGTTTTTTCTACAATCTCGGTGTCACTACAAGCGGTGATTGGAGTATCGCTATCACCTGCTTTAGTTCGACTCCAACAACCATGGAAATAAGGCGCAACGGCAAGCACATCGGTGTCATCGGCGGTATTATTATAAGCGAGGATTTCACGGCTATAGGCGGATGATTTATGATTAGAGCCGATAATACGCACTAATCGGCTTAGGTCGCCAAAAATAGTTTCAAATCGTTTGAATATTTCCACAGAGCGTTGCGAATAAAAGCGGAGACGAGCAGAGTAATCTTCATTTCTAAAGGGAAGTGGAGGGGTGTTTAAGCCTAATTTTTTCCCCATTGCAAGTGCATATTGTGCGCCCCAAAATCCGCCATTCCAAACTTCATTGCTGTATTCAATATGCGCTTGCAGTGAAGGGTCTAAATGTGTTTTGAGATAGTTGGCGTATTGATCAATATAATCATTATTGGCATTAAAGGGGAGTGTAAACCAAGGGTGTGAATGGAGTAAATTGGCCAGTGCAACTGCGACTTCAAGCGGTACACCAAAGCGTTGTGTGACGATGGTTTTATAAGAGCCACCCCATGTTGCATCAGAGAGTTTTGCAATTTGGCTCCAGCTTCTTGGGCGTGTTAAACAACTGTCGTAGCTATTTTCGTCGGGACAGGGGTTAATAGCATGGGAGCTAGGACGACGAGGGCTGGCTTCCATAAAATTCATCATGCGTAACATACGAAAATCTTTATGAAAGTCAAGAAAATCAGGATTGAAGATAATCGCTTCACGGTTATTTTTTAATACATCAACAAAAGCAATATAAGGATGAGTATCTGAGCATTGGCTGGCTGTTTCAACGCGTGTAAAAGGATAACCTTTGCAAATACCGCCGGGCATAATAATCCGAATATTACGAATGGGGTCGGTTTCATCCGTTTTGGTAATAAATACCTCAAGACCGTGAATACGCTGTGCTTTTTCGATTGGTTTAATATCAATCCTTAAATGACCTGCTTCCACTAATTGTTTATTGCTGCCCATATGTGCAAAGCTAATATCTCCTTTGCCTTCAAAAAGAACATCATAGCGTCCTGCGGGGGCAGCACCAGCGGGCATAAATTGCAAGATGCGTGTCATTGCATATTTTTTAGCACCTTGAGAGGCGCAACTGGGGGGTAAATCCAACGGCCAACCTGCGCGATCATAACTAATATCAGGGCAAGAGTTTTCAGCAAAGGGGCGAGCAACACGAAATATATCAACAAAGGCTAGCGGTTGATAAATGCCATCGGCTTCTGCTTGAGGGGTTTCAAGGTTGATACCTAATGAGCGTCCAGAAGGTAATGTATCGGGTTTAAACAAGGCTTGTTCAAGTTGATATAGCGTCACTTTTGCATTGATACTGGATGAATTAGACGCATTGGATGTATTAAGATCATTAAGTAATAAAGGTAAATGCTTAATCACAGGATTGGTTGCGGTTTGAACTAATGTTTCAAGATTGATCGGTAACTGAGTGGGGCTAACACTGCCGATATGTTTTCCTGCGATACTAAAAGCGATGTTTTTTCCTCGTTGATAGTCAAATAAGCCGTAGCGGTCGGTTATTCCAGAAATATTGCCTGAACTGTATTCAATCCCTGCAACGGGTTTATTGGCTAATGTCAGAACTTTTTCTTTTTTGGAGTCAATCAAAGTTAAAAAGGTGGGGGATTGAATAAAACTGTCGCCTGTATCAAATAATTTATACTGTTCGGGTAGGTCTTTTATCGCCTCACTAGGGTTGGAACCTGAATTAATAATTTGGGTTAAACTAATATTAGATTGTGTCTTGAGGGTTGAGAAGGGCAGTTGACCGAGGGATTCATTATCTAGTGAAAAAAAGACCATTTTTTCTTTTTCATACTGGAATGTCCCTTTATTATCAGTGATGCCTGTAGTTGCACCTGAGCGATAGCTAATACCTGCTAATGGCTTATCATTAACGCTTAATATGCCATTATTGACAATCGCTTTGTTTTTATCTTCACTGTTGCCACCGCCACAAGCTGTTAATGCTAAGAGTAGTATGATAAAAAATGCATTGAAAAAATGGGTCTGTGTCATGATAAACTTCTCTTTTGGAAGGTTAATTAACTGCTACAATATATCTACTATTTCCTATAAAATTATAACATAATATCATAATTTTATAGGAAAATTTGCAAAACTAATCGGACGAAGTATACAAACACTAAGGTCATGGGATAAACAGGGAAAATTAATTCCTGCTTATCGGGGTAAAAGTGGACATAGAATGTATAGTGAAGAGCAGTTAAATGA
>WGBH01000431.1 GCA_015494435.1 Thiotrichaceae bacterium
ATAAATTTATAAGTATTAATTCTAACACTTTATCTCCTTTAGGTCTCTTTAGAAATTGCAACTAAAAAATGTCTACGATATTGACGCAAACAGTGACACAAACAACAAGACAAATACGTTAAAATATAAGCACATTACTATTCAGTAATAGAGAGTTCGCAAGATGATAAAGCACAGTCCCTCTGTGTATAATCTATAATAATAATTTCTAACGTATAATAAGAAATATGAAATTCCTATTATTAATACTTTTTCTCCTTTTTTTACTACACTCTTTATCTTTCGCAGAAGAGGAAAAAAAACTGACGTTGCAACAAAAACAGTTCATAACATCTTATGAAAATTTACAAAAAGGTAAATCAGTTGAAATAGATGGGATGAAAAATTATCAACTCTATCCTTTTCTTCTTTATGCAGAGCTTAAATATAGAATAAAAAAAGCCTCTGCCTCTGAAGTAGCGCACTTTATTCATCAATACGAAAATTCATCGTTAGCTGATCGATTATGGCCAGCATGGATGAAAAAACTCATTACAAACCAACAATGGGCGGCGGCTCAATTAGCTTATTCCGAAGGACGCGGAGGTATCGCTTCACGTTGTTATTATTTACAAGCAAAACTACAAACAGCGCTTGGAGCACCCTCATCCTTATTATCCACATCTATGAAAATAGATGAGACAAAAAAAGAGGCTGAAAAGCTTTGGCTTTATGGTTCTAATCGCCCTTCAGCTTGCAATGGTTTATTTCATTTAATGGCAAATAAGGGCTTATTGAATCGAGATAAATATTGGCAACGTATTGCATTAGCGATGAAAAAAGGTAAACGCAAATTAGCCAAAGCCATTGCAAAAAATTTAAACAAAAAAGATCGGCAACGTGTCGCTTTATGGGCGCTTTTTAAGCACAAAGCAGAAAAGTACCTACTAAAAAAGACAACCCGCCAACTGCTTTCAGGCAAGCATCCTTATGATCATGCCATTCTACTCTACGGTATTAAACGCATAGCCAGAAAAAGCACCAAAAAAGCACATCATTTATTGCAAAAACTAGAAGCGTATTATCAATTTAGCGCACAAGAAAAGGGCGAAACAGCAAGTTATATTGCAATGCAAGAGGCACTTGACCACAATCCTTATGCCTTACAACATTTTGCTGCCATTCCTGCCCAATACCGTGATGATGACAGTAATGTATGGATGGCACGCATTGCATTACGTCAAAGTGATTGGCAAAAAGTAGGCGATGCCATTGATGCTATGAGTGAGGACTATCAACAAAAAGATGTCTGGCGATACTGGAAAGCCCGTTCATTGGCAGCAGCAGGGAAGATAGATGATGCCCTTGCAATGTATAAAATATTATCTAAAGATGCCTCTTTTTATGGGTTTATTGCGGCTGATCATTTACACCTAAACTATCATAGTCTCGCCGTTTCAGAACCTGATCGAACGGCGCTAATTAACGCTATGGTTGAAAATAATATTGTTATTCAACGTGCGTTAGAATTATTTAAAATTGGTTTTAGAAGTACAGCGAAACGTGAATGGTTTTATGCTTTAAAGGCAATGAATAAAGAAGAAAAACTAGCCGCGGCCAAACTTGCATTGGAAAAAAATTTGCCTTTTATAGCCATTGTTAGTGTGGCAAAAACTAAAGATTGGAATCAAGTAGGGCTACGTTTTCCGCTTAAATTTAAGGCTCTTATTCAAAAATATGCCAATAGCAATGAAATTCCAGCTGCTTGGATTTATGGTGTAACACGTCGAGAAAGTGCCTTTGATGCCAATATTGCTTCAAATGCTAAAGCCCAAGGACTGATGCAATTAATCCCACCTACTGCAAAAGCGATTGCTAAAAAGCTCGCTTTACCACCATTGGGAAAAGATGATATTTTAATCCCTAAGACCAATATTCAATTAGGGAGCGCCTATCTTAAAGAGCTATTGCAGCGCTTTAATGGTAACTTTGCCCAAGCTAGCGCGGCTTATAATGCAGGACCATATCGCATTCCTAAATGGTTGCCTGATCAAGAACTAGAAGCAAGCCGCTGGATTGAGAGTATTCCTTTTTCTGAAACCCGTCAATACGTGCAAGCGGTAATGTCTTATACCACTATTTATGATTATAAATTAAATCATGAAAAGGGGACTAATATACGACTCTCACAACGTCTAGCCGCAATACCCGCTTCAGCAGGAGATACAAATTAATGAAATCTACAAGGCAAAAAAAACAACAAGGTGTTGCCCTCATTATTGCGTTAGTCATTACCACTGTTGCAGTCTCGTTGGCCTCTCTTGCTATGTATCGACAGCGTTTGCAAATACGTCTATCTAGCAATATTTCTAATCTGGAGCAAGCTTATCAATATGCCATTGGGATGGAAGATTGGTCAAAAAAAATTCTTGAAAAAGATTATAAAGATAATCCGAATATAGACTCAAACCAAGAAGATTGGCATGTTGCTCTACCTCCTATCCCCATTCAAGGAGGCAGTCTTATTGGGCAGTTAGAGGATTTACAAGGGCGAATTAATTTAAACGCATTGTTGATGAAATATCCCACTTTAGCACATGCAACACGCCCTCCCTCAAGAACGGGGGCTGACAAATCAGGGGCAACAAATAATAGACAAGACAAAACCAAGGTCACTAAAACAGAGTCGCTAATCTATAAACGCTTAAGCGCATTAATCGCAACGATTGATAAAGAACAAACACTTGGCCCACCTGAAAACTTTGTTGACACCCTTTGGGATTGGATTGATAAAGACGACAAAGAACGCCAAGGTGGCGCTGAGAGCAACTATTATCAATCCTTAGAGGTTCCCTATATGGCGGCTAATGCCCCTTTAATGAATGTGAGTGAGCTATTGCTATTAAAAGATCTGAATAAAGAGATAGTTGAGGAATTAAAACCTCTCGTCTCCACCCTGCCTAAAGATACCACTATTAATCTCAATACTGCCCCGCTAGAAGTGTTGAAAGCAATTGGTTTTGATGACACCACTGCCACTGCAATCAAAAAAGCACGGGATGAAACACCGTTTAAGAGTCTCAATGATTTTTGGGGGCTAGAAGAAGTCAAAACCTTATTTGCCCCTAATACAGAAATGGGACAGAAAAAAGCGAATTATGCACAAACATTGAGTGTCAACAGCCATTATTTTCTATTAAAAGGACAGGTCAATATTAATAATACCCGACTTTTTATTAATAGTATTTTAGAGCGAAAAAAAGGCAAAGTCCGCGTGATTATGCGTGATTATCGCAAACCTTAACTTTTAAACATAAAAAAGCAATGCAACTACTTCTTATAAAATTTCATGGCACACAAAGCACCGATCAGGCAACAGTTGAATCTGCTATTGTCACCAGTAAACAAAAAGTCAGCCATTTCAAAATGACTGGATGGGATGAGGTGCATAAAATATCCTCTGGAAAGAAGGTGGTCGTTTTTCTTCCCGATGAGGATGTATTGCTAACAAGTATTAATATTCCTAGCAAGAATAAAAAACAGTTATTACAAGCAGTTCCTTATGCACTCGAAGAGCGTTTAGCTGATGATATTGAAGCACTGCATTTTGCTATTCACTCTGAAAAAAAGGGTGACCTCACTCATGTTGCCGTGATTAATCATCAAAAAATGGAACAGTGGTTAGATTTATTGCGTCAACATAATATCCACCCTCATTATATTTTACCCAGCTTATATTCAATGCCCTTAAAAGCAGATAGCTGGACATTAATTAATAAGCAAAATCGATCTTATTTACGCCAAGGTAAATGGTCAGGCTTTAGTTGTGATTATAGCTTATTAGCACTTTTTTTAACTGAAGAATTAGAAAAGCAAACACCCGAGGCGATTTACTATGCAGGCGATGAAACGCAATATCCGATAGCACTGAATAAAATTGAGAAACATTTGCTCAGCGATGCAAATGAAACCAATCATGATGATATTATTGAGGTATTAGAACTTAATTTACTAACGGGGTTTAGCCGTGGAGACAGTGCATTATTTAATTTCAACTGGAAACCATGGCGACCTGCGATAATATTAGCAAGCCTCATTGGCATTATTTGGCTCGGTATGATGTCTTGGCAAAATCACTTGCTTAATAAAAAATTAGCTAATATCGAAGCAGAAATAGAATCTGTGTACAAAAAAACATTTCCTGGTAGTCGCATTCAAAATGCCCCTGTGCAAATGAGTCAAAAACTAAAAGCCTTACAAAAAGACGAGGGTGCTGCCTCAGGTTCAGCCTTACAAGCCATTGCAAC
>WGBH01000432.1 GCA_015494435.1 Thiotrichaceae bacterium
GTCAAACTCTGGAAATTAATATAACAAGAGCATCGAGAGGGACTTCCGTTCGCTGGCGCTCCCTCCAGCCCCTCATGCAGGTCGTTAGAGGTAGCAAGTGAATTACTGGAGTATAATATTTGTCTGTGTTTTTGTTTCGCAAGTGGAAGCATATGCAGAAACTGAAATCGACATTCAGCCTTCGATGTATATTGGTGCAACACACCCTGATAAAGTAAGCTCTGATTTTTTAAAGAAAGTTCTCTTTGCCATGGAAATTAAATTTACAGCAACTCAAACTCCATCAGGGGAACATATTGAATGGGAAAGCATAAGTGAGTCACAATATGAGGAGCTAACAAACAGAGTATCACAATATATCTTTATAAAAGATGTTTGTAAAAGCAAGACTCTTCCATCAGCAAAAGATTCTGCAAAAAAAGAATTGTCGTGCAAAAAATGAGAATAACCTCTAACAAAATGTTCGAGAGGGACGTGCTAACGCACGCCCCTCAACTAAAGCGTTATGCCCTTAAAGGTAAATGATGGAGAAGTTTAAATTTACGTGTACAACCTGCAGTGAAGTACATGAAGGATCGCCTAGCTTTAGTTACAAGTGGCCGCATCACTACGAAGTATTGAGCGACAAAGATAGAAAAGAAATTGCAAAAATTAGTGATGATTTGTGCGTAATTAATGATGAGGATTATTTTATTAGAGTAATCCTCGAAATACCTATCCATGGGTTCACAGATGGATTTATGTGGGGCGTGTGGATATCTGTAAGTGAAGAAAACTTCTGGAAATACCATGAAAATTTCGATTCAAAAGAATACGAAGATACATATTTTGGTTGGTTCTGTAACGTGCTCCCATATTATCCAGAAACTCTGCATTTGAAATCAAATGCACATGTAAAGCCAGGTGGGCAAAGGCCGAATATTGACTTAGAATTAACGGAACATCCTTTAACCATTGATTACCACAATGGTATTTCTTGGGAAAAAGCGGTTGAAATAGCAGAGATAGCAATGCATGGCACCAAGGCATAACAAGGCGCTCGTTCGGACGCAAACTACGCTGCGCTTCGTTTGCGCCGCACAGCTTGGTCGTTATACCTTTAAACCTACTTGCAACTTTATAAATAAGGTCTAAAATAAGCCCTGATTTTAAATCATATTTTAAGGAGATTTAGATGAGGCAAGTTTTATCCAGTTGCTCTGCAAGCATTTCAGAGCTCAAGAAAAATCCCACAGCACTATTGAATGATGCAGAAGGTGCACCTATTGCCATTCTAAATCACAACACGCCATCTGCTTATTTTGTGCCTGCGGAAACCTATGAATGGTTAATCAATAAATTAGAAGATTTTGAGCTGGCTCAAATTGTGCGCGAACGAGCGCATGAAAAAGCTGAAGCCATCGAAGTCAACTTGAATGACCTATAAAGTTAAATTTCTTCCCAGTGCTATGAAAGAATGGGAGAAACTAGCACCCCCCATACAAAAACACTTCAAAAAGAAGCTTATCGAAAGAGCAGAAAAACCACATAATCCAGCAAACCAACTCCGTGGATTTCAGCATGTATATAAAATCAAACTTCGCTCTGTTGGATACCGTTTGGTTTATGAAGTTAATGATGATGAAATCATGATTTTTTGTGATTGCTGTGGGCAAAAGAGATAAAGGCTTGGTATATACAAAAGCCAGTGAACGCAAGTAGGCATCGCGGGCTAGCTATGTAAACTGTTATCACTATTCCTGAAGCAGCTAAGGTTACACATCCTGTAAATATAAATGACGGCTCCGCCTTTCTTTATTACAGATGAATTATTCTTAACATATACCTTTTTATTATGCTAAACTTGGGAATATTTTTTTAGGAACCTTATAATGCATAAGCATGTGACAGAACAGACTACCATCTTCTTTAGTGTTGTTAAATGGGTATTTCTGTCTTCTACGGTTGGCATTCTTATTGGTTTTGTCGTTTCATTCTTTTTAAAATCCATTGCTTGGGCTGAACTACATCAATCCGATATGCCCTTTCACTACTATTATTCTCTTCCATTTATGCTGGTTTTAACAGTATGGATTGTGAAGACCTTTGCCCCAAATGCAGAAGGGCATGGCACAGAAAAAGTCATTCAGGCCGTGCATAAACATCATGGAAAAATAGATGTTGCCGTTATCCCCGTCAAACTTTTAGCCACCCTTGTAACGATATTTGCAGGTGGCTCTGTGGGCAAAGAAGGGCCTGGTGCCCAGATAGGTGCAGGCATTGCTTCTTTGATATCCACCACACTAAAATTCAGAAAAGAAGATAGAAAAAAACTTGTCATCTGTGGAATTAGCGCTGGTTTTGCATCTGTTTTTGGTACCCCTATTGCAGGAGCTATTTTTGGTGTGGAGGTGCTTATTATCGGTGTTATTATGTATGATGTATTGCTTCCATCTTTTATCGCAGGGTTTGCCGCCTTTACCACCACTCAGTTTTTAGGTGTTAAGTACACATATTTTGATGTTCGTTTTTATCAAGAAATAGCGCTGGATATTCCCCTCATTATGCAGGTTATTTTAGCAGGCATCTTTTTTGGTGTCATCTCGGATATACTTGTAACAACAGTGAGAAAATCTTCAAAAATAATAAAAAAACTTTCGGGGCTGACACCTGACTTTAAAAAAGTTAAGGTGATCAGGTGTACATAAAGCATTGTAAAATAAGCAGAAATAAGCAGTTGGAACTCATA
>WGBH01000433.1 GCA_015494435.1 Thiotrichaceae bacterium
ACTTATACCCTACCAAACGGGCGTATTTTAATTGATAATTTATCATTATTAGTGCAACGCGGTGATAAAATCGGTTTAATCGGTCCCAATGGGGTTGGAAAAAGTACCTTATTGCGCGTATTGTTAGGTGAAATTGAAGCGGATTCAGGTAAATTAATTCAAGGAACTAACGTACAAGTTGCTTATTTTGATCAACTGCGTTCACAACTTGATGAAACCAAAACAGTCAAAGATAACCTTGATAATGGTGCCGATCGCATCACAATTAATGGCGAAAGTAAACACGTTATTAGCTATTTGCAAGACTTTCTCTTTACCCCACAACGGGTTAATTCTCCCGTCAAATCCTTATCAGGCGGTGAACGCAACCGCCTTCTATTAGCCAAACTATTTATAAAACCCGCCAATGTTTTAGTTTTAGATGAGCCAACAAATGATCTAGACGTTGACACCTTAGAGCTACTAGAAGAACTATTATTAAGCTATAAAGGAACGGTTTTATTAGTCAGCCATGACCGTGCTTTCATTAATAATATCGTTACCAGTTGCCTCGTGTTTAAAGGCAAAGGTAAAATTGATGAATTTATTGGTAGTTATGATGATTGGCAAGCACTAAACCCCAGCACGGGATTAGGCGATGAAAGCAATACAAATATCCCTAAAAATAACAATAAAAAAGAAAAGTCAGTCAAAAAAACACCCATTGCATCCGTTTCTAGCATAAAAAAATTAAGCTATAAAGAAAAGCGAGAATTAGAGCAGTTACTAAAAGAAATAGAAGTGCTTGAGGAAGAAATAGCACAATTACATCAAATAATGTCTGATTCTAATTTTTACCAACAAGATCAGAAAAAAATCAGCACTACTACTACAATATTGCAAAAAACTGAAACATTATTAGAAGAAAAATACGCTCGTTGGGAAGTATTAGACGATTAAAATAAAAAGGTGAATTTTATAGCAGTCATAATTTACTGATAAAAGGCGTCATGCTCTAATCATTTCATGCACCTTTCTAAAATTATGGGTAAAAACCACCATCACACACCGAGCATATTACCATTTAATTAGTTAACCTAAACTGGGACAATAAGTAATGTTTTTTATCTCTTAAATACCGAATAGGATCCTTCACTATGCCAACTATGAATAAACGAACTTTTTTAAAATTACTCGCAATGGGGGCAGCTGGAACAGCGACGGGTAGCTTGCCATTTTTAATCCAAAATGCACTTGCTTCGGAAAAAATGCCAAAAGATTTCTATTCTATTCCTAAAAAAGGCCAAGCGCGTATTTTGCATACCACCGATTTACACGGTCAATTATTACCTGTTTATTTTCGTGAACCGAATGTAAACCTTGGTGTAGGCGAGGCATTCGGTCGTCCGCCCCATATTGTTGGTAAAAAACTTATGGAGCGTATGAAGCTACCATTAGATGGGCCAGAAGCCTATGCCTATACCTATCTTGATTTTTTTAATGCAGCCAAAAAATATGGAAAAACAGGAGGCTATGCTCACATCAAAACCCTATTAGATAGCCTTCGTAAAGAAGCAGGGGGGGTAGAAAATACATTAACCCTAGATGGTGGTGACCTTTGGCAAGGTTCGGCGACAAACCTCTGGACACGCGGTGTTGACATGGTGGAAGCCTCTAATATTTTAGGGGTCAATGTGATGGTAGGTCATTGGGAGTTCACCTATAAAGAAGAAGAAGTATTAAGCAATGTTGCTTTATTTAAAGGTGATTTTATTGGACAAAATGTACGGATTAAAGAAGACGCTTTAATGGGTGACGATTACCCTGAAATGACTGAAAAATTCGGTAAAGGTTTATTTGATGAAGATGAAGGCTATCCCTTCCAACCTTATGTAATGAAAAAAGTCGGTGGTAAGCGTATTGCCGTGGTTGGGCAAGCATTCCCGCGTACATCAAATGCTAATCCACGTGAATTCTTCCCTGATTGGTCTTTTGGTATCCGTGAACCGGATATGGCAAATCTAGTTAAAAAGATTCGTACAGAAGAAAAGCCTGATGCTGTGATTTTGATCTCCCATAATGGCATGGATGTGGATATAAAAATGGGTGAAAACGTCGCAGGTATAGATGCTATTTTTGGTGGACACACCCACGACGGTATGCCAGAACCCATCAACGTCAAAAACAAAAAAGGGAAAGGGCACTGCCTTGTAACCAATGGTGGCTCTAACGGTAAATACGTCGGCGTAATGGACATGGACATGCACGATGGTAAAGTCGATATGCACTACAAAATGCTTCCTGTCATTACCGACTGGTTACCCGCAGACAAAGAAATGGATGCTTACATCACACAAATGCGTAGTAAAAAATACGACGAGAAAATTATTGAAAGTCGCAGTAAAAAATTCTACTACAATAAAAAACGTCTTGGTAAAAGCTACCAAGAAATTCTCGAAGAAAAACTCGCCATTGCCGATAGAACGCTCTACCGCCGTGGTAATTTTATGGGGACATGGGATCAAGTACTGTGTAATGCACTCAGAGAAGAATACAAAGCCGATATCGCCATGTCAGCAGGTGTACGCTGGGGAACAACCACCCTCAAAGGGGATTGGATTACCATGGAAGACGTCATGACCCAATGCGCCATGACCTATGCGGAAACCTATGTAACAGAAATGACAGGCAAGGTCTTAATAGAAACATTAGAACAAGTCGCCGATAATCTATTTGATCCTGACCCTTATCTACAATCAGGCGGTGATATGGTAAGAGTTGGTGGCATGGATTATACCTTAAATCCTAAAAAGCCACTTTATTCACGTATTACCGACGCAAAACTAGATAATGGCGATAAAATTGACCCTAAAAAAACCTACAAAGTCGCAGGTTGGGCAACGGTAAACCGCACCCCAGAAGGACGCTTAATGTGGGATGTGGTTAGAGACTATATTCTTAATAATAAAGGCAAAGACAAGGTGCTTAAATTATCTAAAATCAACCATCCTAAACTAGTTGGTATATCAGATAACCCTGGCATTGCCGACTATCCTGGAGAAACAGGTTAAATCACTGTCCTATACCCGACAAGAAAAACCTACAAATATCTATAAAATAGTATAAGAAAATCTATAAATCTAAACTTCATCATTTGAGTAACACTTGATAGTTACTCTTTACCTGCATCACTATTCCACTTCAAGTAGAGATACTATTAATCTCTACTTGAAGCTTTCTATTTAATAGAAGGAAATCGTTAGCACTTTTTAGTTTGATTGGATTACACAGTTTAAAAAGAGCG
>WGBH01000434.1 GCA_015494435.1 Thiotrichaceae bacterium
AGAATATACCGCTTTGAAAAAATGGTTTTAGTTGCATATCCAATGACTGAAAGCTTATATTTGACGATAAAGGGCATGATTATTCACGCAATATATTCTCAATTATTATGTTATACACTCCTTATATTTATGTAAAAATATATTATTGCATATGATAGCATGTGAAAAATTATTACTGTTAGTCGCCCTAAAGTTACCCTTGGAGAGATTCCTAATATGATACATGCATGGCATCAAAAGAGTTGGGATCAACTGGTTATCGCACGTAATACTAAACATTTACCACATGCGATTTTAATCTCGGGGGAAAAAGGTACAGGAAGACAGGTATTTGCAGAAGCTTTAGTCAATAGTCTTCTATGCGAGTCTCCCTTAGAGAATTATCATGCCTGTGGTAAATGTAAAGGCTGTTGTGTTAGGAATGCGGATGTCCATCCAGATTATTTTCAAATAGGGATTGAAGCAAATAAAACACAGATTTTAATTGATCAAATTCGTGAACTTAATGATTTTCTTCACATGAGTCAGAGCTATTTAGCTAGCCGTGTTGCTTTTATAAATCCTGCTGAAGCGCTCAATATTAATGCGGCGAATAGTTTGCTTAAATCATTAGAAGAACCCGCGAATAATAGTGTTATTGTTTTGTTAACGGCACAATTATCCACCTTGTTACCAACGATTAAAAGTCGTTGTCAGATATTACATTTAGCGACACCTAGCAAAGTAATGGCATTGCAATGGTTATCTCAGCAATCCATACAGCATCCGCCTGAAGAGTTACTTGAAATGTCCAGTGGTAAACCATTATATGCTTTAGCACTTGATAATGCAGAGCATTTTCAGCGTAGGAATGAGTTTGCTAATGATCTATTAGCTGTGATTAAGCAGCAACAGTCACTGACTGAAGCGTCTAAAAAATGGCAAAAAGAATCAAAAGATGAGCTACTTAGCTGGCAGATACATTGGGTGCAACAATTAATTAAATACCCTTTTAATACAGGTGAACCAGAATCTATTTTACAAATTCCCAACCTTGTTGATAGTGCTAAGTTATGGCAATTATATGATCAATTGATAAAACTTAGGCGCTTAGCCCATACATCGTTAAATGCTCAATTATTTATTGAAAGCATGTTATTATTATGGATAAAACTTGAAGAATAACAAGACGCTAGGACACTTCCATGGATAATCAACAACATAATGTTTTACCATTAACGATACAAAATAGAACCGCTTTGCACGCTACTTATATGCCTTTTTTAAAAGGAGGCGGTTTATTTGTTCCAACTGATGATGATTATTGTTTTGGTGATGAAGTGATTGTTATTACAAGCATTGTTTATCTGGATAAAAAAATAGCAATCCCTGGTAAAGTGGTTTGGATTGCTCCTAAAAGTGGCTCAAATAGTGCAGGGGTGGGTGTCAGTTTTTTTGGTCCGACACAAATGAAAATCAAATTAGCCATAGAATCTATTTTGGGTGAATTAGCCAAAAAACCTGCATTGACTCATAATTACTAGAAAATTCAGGTACACTCTGCAATATTTTTTAAAATGCGGATTATCTTTATGCTGACTGATTCTCACTGCCACCTTGATAAAATAAAATTAAATCACTTTGATAATGATTTTAACACCCTAATTGCCGCCGCCACAGATATGGGGGTTGGGCGTTTTCTTTGTGTATGTATTGATTTAGAGCACTTTGATGATGTACTCCAAATAGCAAAGAATTACCCACAAATCTATTGCTCCGTTGGTGTGCATCCAACTAGTGAAGGCGTACAAGAGCCGAGTGTTAATGATTTAGTTGAATTAGCAATGCATAATCAAAAAATTATTGCGATTGGCGAAACGGGGTTAGATTATTTTCATATCAGTGATGAAGACAAAGATATGGAATGGCAACGGAATCGTTTTCGCGTGCATATTAAAGCAGCGCAACAAAGCAATAAGCCACTGATTATTCATATGCGTTCTGCTAAGGATGATACGTTGAAAATACTGGCAGAGGAGGGTGCTGATGCCATCGGTGGTGTGATGCACTGCTTTGCTGAAGATTGGGAAACAGCAAAAAAAGCCATTGACCTAAATTTCCATATATCTTTCTCAGGCATTGTTACTTTCAATAGTGCTAAAGAACTTCAATATGTTGCTCAAAAAGTTCCAGAAGATCGACTGTTAATTGAAACAGATTCTCCATGGCTAGCACCTGTTCCGAAGCGTGGTAAATCGAATCAGCCCGCCTATGTTAAATACGTTGCAGAAAAAGTAGCAGAATTACGCGGTGATAGTTATGAACATATTGCAAAAATTTCCAGTGAAAATTTTGAGCGTTTATTTTTTTAATTTTGGTACATTATGTGTCATTTAATAAATCATTATGGCTTAAGCTAAAATCAAGCAAAGACATTGCTATAATGATAGTGATGGTGCATATTCTAGTACTTATTATCATTCTATTAATGACTGATTCTATTTCTGTTTTTTCCATTTTATTGCTTATAATCGTTCTCAGCAGTTCTTGCCTCTATTATTATCAATGGCATGTTATGCATTGTTTAGATAAGTCTATTCTGGAGTTGAAAATTAATGCTTTAGGCGATTGGTCTGTGCTTATTTATAGCGATAAATGGATAAAGGTCGATCTTCTTTGTCATAGTTTTGTCAGTCCATATTTAATTATTTTAAATTTTTCTTCAGTTGATTCAAACGGTTATATCGTATTAATAACAAAAAACATGTTTCATAAGGATGAATTTCGTCATCTAAGAGTACGCTTAAAGACGGCAGAATGCGTCAGTAAGTCTAAGTAGCAATTTTCTATATCAGTCAAATTATTTTGTATAAAAAAGTAGCAGTTCAATTGTTTTTTGTATTGCGAAATGGATAACAATATAGTATTAATGGGGTTCTACACGAATCATTTAATCTCAGCAGAAATTTTTTTTATGGTATTTTTGCTGTTTAGGGGGGTTTTTGATATGAGTTTACAGGATCTACAGTTTGATCAAACTATACAGTCTAACTTTATAAAAGCGTCTCCTGATGAGTTGCGAGAACAAATTCTTAAAGAAGATAAAAAAAAGCGACAGAGGCTCTTCTTGTTTTCTTGTTTGATTATCGCTCTCTTTATGGCTCTTATAACGCTATCGATACTCAATACTAATATAATACAAGATCCTCAGCTGGTTAATAATGTTGATTTATTATTAAGCAGTGAAGAAATTAGCTTTTATAAAAAAATGGAATTTTATCAGTGGCTTAACTTGGCGGTAGCAGAGCAAGCTCAATAAAATATTTTACGGTACCATTTGATATGATTAAACTGACTTTAAAACTGATTTTATTTATTTTCATCCTATTTTTCTCTCTCAATACTTTTGCCAGTCCGATTGATTGGTTTAAGTTAATGCCAGAGGAACAAAAAATATTACGACCCTATGCAAAAAACTGGTCTACTCTGGATGAAGAGAAACAACATAAATTATACAATATCTCTCAAGAATGGTTACAAATGACGCCAGAACAAAAAAAGCGTCTAAAGAAACGTCTAAAAGACTGGAAAAGACTGACACCAACGGCACGTAAGGATATTAAAAAATGGTTTGAATGGTATCAACAACAACCTGAAGAGGTTAAACAAGAAATTCAGTTGAGAAAGATGTGGTTTCAAAAATTAAGTATAAAAGAACAAAAAGAAATGGAATTACGTTGGAAACATAGCTCTAAAAGTAACAGTTATGCACAAAAGACGAAAAATCGTTAAATAAGCAGGAAGATATAACAAATCTAACCTTTTTTTCTTATTGCTAAAATAATGAGTAATAGACCCATTAAGATAAAAGGAATACTCAATAACTGACCTGTATTTAACCAAAGTTCAGAGTAATAAGCTTCTTGTTTTGATTTTACAAATTCAATCAAAAGGCGAGCTATAAATACAAAACTTAATAATATACCAAACAACATGCCTGCTTTGTCTTTGATTTTAGTTGTTTTATAAAGCCAAAACAGAACAATAAAAATAAATAAGTAGGACAAGGCTTCATAGACTTGAGTTGGGTGGCGTGGCAAGGCATCAACACGTTCGAAAATAACCGCCCAAGGTACTGTGGTTGGTATACCAACAATTTCTGAATTAAATAAATTTCCAGTACGAATAAAGGTTGCAAGTAGAGCGGTAGGAATAGCCAGCCTATCTAGTAGCCAAAGATAAGAATATTCCTTACTGCGCTTAAATAGATACAAGCCAATCATTGCACCAATAGCGCCGCCATGACTTGCTAAGCCTCCTTCCCATATTTTCAAAATTTTGATGGGATTATTAAAATAATAACTAGGATCATAGAAAATAACATGTGCCAAACGTGCGCCTACAATGACACCAATCAGAAGAAACCAAAGTAATTTATCCAAATCTTCAATATTTTTATGTTCACGTTGAAATATCCACTGCATGATTTGAAAGCCAATAATAAAACCTAGAGCAAACAATAAGCCATACCAATGGACTTTTAATGGACCTAATGAGACAAGAATAGGATTAATATCCCATGTAATATAATTCATTGATAACCCTTAATTATTTTCTAGTCGATACTGTTTTGGTTGTTGAAGATATTGATTATTAATATAAATACGATTAGCTTTTAATTCCACCTGATTATTTACCAGTAATTTAACGGCTTGCGGATAAATAATATGCTCTATTTGATGTACTCGATTGGATAACGTTTTTTCATTATCACTTTTTTTAACAACAACAAGCCCTTGAATTAAGACAGCTCCTGCGTCTAGCTCAGGGGTTACAAAATGAACACTTGCTCCATGTTGTGTTGCACCGTCTTCTAATGCACGTTTATGCGTGTTTAATCCACGATATAAGGGAAGTAAGGACGGGTGAATATTAATTAATTTTCCACTGTAGTGCATTACAAAATCAGAGGTTAGAATACGCATAAATCCTGCGAGAACAATAATATCAGGGTGGTATTGATCAATCACTTTCATTAAGGATTGATCGAATAGTTTACGCGTTGCATAGTGCGTATGATCAATAATATGGGTCTCAATACCTGCTAAGTTAGCTCTTTTTAGCCCATAGGCATTTGCTTGATTACTGATAACAGCGGTGATTGTTGCTTTAATATTATGAGTGTTAATAGCATCAATAATGGCTTGCAAATTAGAACCATTACCTGAAATTAAAACAACAATATGTTTATTCAACATATTCTACATACGCTTCTTCGTTGTTTGTGTCGGAGGCGACGATATTGCCAATAATCCAACTGCTCATCCCTTGTAAGCGAATGGCATTGATTATTTCTTCAGCTTCTGAGTCAGTTACGGCAAGAACCATTCCAATACCACAATTAAAGGTTCGTAACATTTCTGCTTCTTCAATATTGCCTTGTTGTTGTAGCCAATTAAATATTTCAGGTCGATTCCAACTACTTAGGTCAATGATTGCTTTGCTTTTAACAGGAAGAACTCGGGGTAAATTCTCCGTCAAACCGCCACCTGTAATATGAGCGACAGCATGAATATCAAATTGTTTTAACAGTTGTAATATGGGTTTAACATAAATATTAGTGGGCTTTAAGAGTGCTTCGCCTAATGATATTTTATACTCATTTTCTCCAATGGTATCTTTTAAAGACGCTTCGCTGATTTCTAATACCTTGCGTATTAAAGAATAGCCATTTGAATGTGGACCTGATGATTCCATACCAATAAGAACATCACCGTATTGTATATTGCTTTGGTCTAGTATTCGCTCACGCTCAACCACTCCAACAGAAAAACCTGCGAGGTCGAAATCACTGCCTGGGTACATACCTGGCATTTCAGCGGTTTCACCACCAATTAAAGAAGCACTTGCCTGTTCGCACCCATCGGCAATTCCTTTGATTACATCTTCTGCTATATCATTGTCTAGTTTACCTGTTGCATAATAATCAAGAAAAAATAAAGGTTCAGCGCCCATGACAATAATATCGTTGACACACATAGCAACAAGATCAATACCAATGGTATCGTACTGTTTTGCTTCAATCGCTAATTTTAGTTTTGTGCCAACCCCATCCGTTCCAGAAACTAAAACAGGATTATCATATTTTGTGGGTATTGACATCAGTGCGCCAAAACCACCGATATTGCCAAGTACTTCAGGGCGTTTAGTGCGTAAAGTATGGGGTTTAATGCGGTCAATTAATGCATTACCGGTATCAATATCAACACCAGAGTCTCGATAAGTTAAGGAGGTCTTGTTTTGCTCAGACATACGGGAGGGAAACCTGTAGGTAAAAATGGAAGTTCAATTCTAGCATATTCTTAGAAATTCGCTAATATTACCTCGGTAAGTTGCGAGGTAATTATCAAAATATAAAAAAGATAACTATGGATCAAGCTCAACAAATATTAATCAATACTTTTGGCTATAATGAATTTCGCTATCATCAAGCCGATATTATCAATACTATTATCAATGGAAATGATGCTTTTGTGTTAATGCCAACAGGAGGAGGAAAATCGTTATGTTATCAAATTCCTGCTTTGGTTCGTGACGGTGTGGGTATTATTGTCTCCCCTCTAATTGCCTTAATGCAAGATCAGGTGAATGCATTAAGGCAGTTAGGGCTTAGAGCGGCTTTTTTAAATTCAACCCAATCTTATCAAGAGGCAGAATATGTCAAAAATGCCTTATCAAATAATCAACTTGATTTTCTCTATGTTGCGCCTGAGCGTTTATTAATGCCAGCAACATTTAGTTTATTAAGTGGTGCTTGTATCTCTTTGATTGCGATTGATGAAGCGCATTGTGTATCGCAATGGGGGCATGATTTTCGCCCCGAATATCAGCAACTTTCTGTCTTGCCTGAGCGTTTTCCTAATATTCCACGTATTGCACTCACTGCAACTGCAGATTCAAGAACGCGTGCTGAAATCATTCAGCAATTAGCATTATTTCGTGCGCAAACCTATGTCAGTAGTTTTGATCGTCCTAATATTCGCTATATTATTTCGCAAGCTACTAATGCACGTAGTAGACTTTGGAATTTCATCCAGCAAAATCATCCGCAAGATGCAGGGATTGTCTATTGTTTATCTAGAAAAAAAGTAGAGGATGTGGCGGCTTATTTAAATGCTAAAGGACGCACTGCTTTAGCCTATCATGCAAAAATGCCTGCTGCTATTCGACAGCAAAATCAAGAACGTTTTTTGCGTGAAGAAGGTATTATTATTGTCGCAACCGTTGCTTTTGGAATGGGGATTGATAAACCCAATGTACGTTTTGTTGCACACCTGAGTTTACCTAAAAATATCGAGGCTTATTACCAAGAAACAGGTAGAGCAGGTCGTGATGGAGAGGCTGCTAATGCATGGATGAGCTATGGTTTACAGGATTTAATAACGCTTAGCAAAATGTTAGAAGAAGGTGAAGGTAGCCCTGAATATAAACGCATTATAAAAAATAAATTGGATGCAATGCTGGGACTTTGTGAATCAACGCTCTGTCGTCGCCAAATGATTCTAAAATATTTTGATGAGACCATGAATGAGCCTTGTGGTAACTGTGATAATTGTTTAAATCCACCCGAGACATGGGATGCTTCTATAGATGCACAAAAAGCTTTATCCGCAGTTTATCGGACAGGTCAGCAGTTTGGTGTTGTTTATGTGATTGATGTTTTAGTCGGAAAAGTTGATGCGCGTATTCGTCGTCATCATCATGATCAGCTTGCAGTATGGGGAATGGGAGATAATTTAAAACAGGTCGAATGGCGTAGTTTTTTTAGACAGTTGATAGCACAGGGCTATTTACGCATTGATAGTGAGCGTTTTGGAGCATTAGTTTTAACAGAAAAAGCACGTCCTGTACTGCGTGGTGAAGAAAAAATTCGTGCTAGAAAATACTCCTATAAAGATAATAATAATAGAATTAAAAGAAACCAAGAAACCAATTTAAGAGCCGTTGATCAAATATTATATGATGCATTAAAAGGCATCCTTCATTCCCCAGTTAACACTTTATGGATGAAAAGATGAAAAGTGCCTCTATAGCATAATAAGAC
>WGBH01000435.1 GCA_015494435.1 Thiotrichaceae bacterium
AATGAAAATAGAGTAAGAGCCCATTAATTTTTTCCATTTCATTATCTTTTCTAAAAAAAGTTTCAAGTAATAAATCGTGACAAATTGATTCGTATTGCATAGATTTTTTATTTGAGGCCTCTTTATTGGGTGTTTGTAATATTATTAACAATTATTTTTATATAAAGATTTAAATCTTTATAAACTTCTCCTAGTAAATTTTAAAAATTTAGGATAAGTAAAAAGATTACTGAAAAATCAGTAAATTAAATGCATTTATGGCTTGATTGCGAGCGGTCTATTCTTTACAGTACGGCTCGTTTCAAGCAAATGTTCTATACGGTATCCATACTAGTATTAGTACTTATCTATAGCTAATAAATATCTATTAGCTAGGTTTAAAAACTTACAGTATGATTTGCCATTTGCTCTTTTATGGTAAGAACTCATTGTATTTAATTTTTTATAAGCTGAATAATTAATGAGTCTGCCTACACCTAAATATATCAGAAGGATTAAGATTATATGAATAAGTCAGAATTAGTAGCGTCTATGGCTGAAAAATCAGGTTTAACCAAAGCAGATGCAGAACGTGCTTATAAAAGCTTTGTTGAAACAGTAACGGATACGTTAGAGAGCGGTGATCAAGTGACCCTAATTGGCTTTGGTACCTTCTTAGTTCGTGATCGTAGTGCGCGTGTTGGTCGTAATCCACGTACAGGAGAAGCGATTCAAATTAAAGCATCAAAAAATCCTGCATTTAAGGCTGGTAAAGCATTAAAAGATGCCGTAAACTAGCGCGCTCTTAGTCAGGGGTGATTAGCTCAGTTGGTAGAGCCCCGCCCTTACAAGGCGGTTGTCGGGAGTTCAAGTCTCTCATCACCCACCAAATATGGAGCGGTAGTTCAGTTGGTTAGAATACCGGCCTGTCACGCCGGGGGTCGCGGGTTCGAGTCCCGTCCGCTCCGCCAATTTCAAAAGGATGCTTCGGTATCCTTTTTTTATGCCTATTTCTGTTTTCTTCATAAATTATTGCATCCTACTTTCTAAGCATGGAAAGCTTAATTACATTAAGGTATTATTCGCTAGCAAATCAGGTTGTATGGGGTTGTAGTTAAGGGTATTTTAGTCTTGATAATATCATTATTAAAAATACCTTTGAGGAAATTCAAAGCAATAAATTCTTAATTTTTAAAATTCTAAAAAAACTATTCAAGAGATAATAAAAAATCATGCTGCAAACTATTAATGATAAAGCTAAAGGTTGGCTTGCATACTTAGTCGTAGGTTTAATTAGTATTCCATTTGCCCTTTTTGGAATTAATTCTTATATAGGGGCTGGTAATAAACTGATTGCTGCGACAGTTAATGGAGAAGAAATTTCCATCCGTGAAGTTCAAAATGAATTACTAGAACAAAAGCAACAGTTAATTTCTATGTTCGGTGGACGACTACCACCAAATTTTGATGATAATTCACTGAAATCTCAAGCTTTAGAAGGATTGATTAATCGAGCTTTGATTCGACAGGAAGCAGAGAAAAATGGTTATCGTGCTAGTGATGAGGAGGTTTTTTCTGTTATTTCTAATACCGCTTCTTTTCAAAAAGACGGTGTATTTGATAAGGAAACCTATGATAGGTTATTAGCATCTTATCGAAGAAGTAAACTAAGTTATGAGACTAGTTTGCGTCAGAGTATTTCTAATCAACAGCTGTTAAATGGAATAAAGAGTACTAGCTTTATTCCAGAGAGTCAGGTTGCCTTGTATGAAGCCTTATCTAAACAAACGCGTGATTTTGAAATATTTACCTTAAAACTTGATGACTATAAAGAACAAATAAAGCCGAGTGATGCAGAGGTAAAGGCCTATTATGATGCTCACTCTGATCGTTATAAGACAAAAGAAAAGGTGAAAATCAGCTATGTGCATTTAAAAGCTGATGATTTGGCAAAATCTATTAATGTGACCAAAGCGTTATTACAAAGCTATTATGACGAAAATACAGAGCAATATGTGACTCCCGAGGAACGTAAGGTTGCGCATATTTTAGTAAAAATAGTCGATGGTAAAGAGGAAGAAGCAAAGAAGCGAGCCGAAGCGATTCACCAGCGGATTTTATCGGGAAAGATTAGCTATGAAGAGGCCTTGTCAAAGAAAGCTAAAAATATCATTGCCAATGATCTAGGCTTTTTAGCCCGTGGTGATATGGGACCGGAATTTGAAAAAACAGCTTTCTCTTTAAAAAAAGATGAGCTCTCATCGGTTGTAAGAACAGAGTCTGGCTATGAGTTAATTAAAGTGTCAGAAATAAAACCAGAAGTACAACAAACATTTGAGCAAGCTAAAGTTCAAATTGAAGAAAATTATCGTAAAGAAAAAGCAGAAAAACTATTTCAAGAGCAGGTTGAGACCTTAAATACAGTTGCTTTTGAAAATGATACTAGTCTTGATCCTGCTGCCCAAGCGGTGGGTTTAAAAGTGGAAACATCGGATTGGTTCACTCGTGCAGGTGGAAAAGAATTTACGGCTAATCCAAAAATACTCCAAGAAGTTTTTTCTACCGCCGTATTTGATCAGGCAAAAAACTCGGCGTTAATCGAACTTTCTGATACGGAGGTAGCGGTTATTCGAATTCATAGTAAACAAACTCCTACACAGATTCCCTTGACAGATGTAAGAGAAAAAATTAAGCAAACAATTATTGATGCGGATACACGTAAATTAGTGAATAAAAAAGGTGAAGCTTTGTTAGCAAAGCTCAAATCCACGGGCAATTGGGCATCATTAGCTGATATTGGAGCAACTGCGGAAGCGGTTGAAAAATTTGAAGCAGTTACTCGTCAAGAAACTAAGCCTTCTACGGAAGTTGTTAGAAAAGTTTTTGCAATGAATATTCCTGAGAAAACTAAAACAGTTTATTCTAATGTGATTATGCCATCAGGAGATTATATTTTAATTGCTCTAAAAACGGTGAAAAATGGCGATGCTACAATGGATAAAACGGCTAGAGATTTATACGCTAATGCCATTAGTTTGCGTGAACGTAGTGCAGTCGTAAAAGCATTGCGTGAAGAAGCTGATATTGTTATTTTTAAAGACAAAGAGTGAATAAGCTATAATTTGTTGAGGCTAGTCCAAGGAAATCAATACTATTTGTGCGTTTATTACTTGGAAGTTCCTAATTTTTATAATAAAAGCCCGTCAACCTTTGTGCGGGCTTTTTTTGGTTTTATTGAATTTATGAAAGTACATTTAAAAGCGTTAGGTTGTCGTTTAAACGAGGCTGAATTAGAGCAATGGTCACGTTCTTTTCGTTTATCAGGTCATGATATTGTAACTGACCCCGATTTTGCAGATATTATGGTGGTTAATACCTGTGCTGTCACTACAGATGCGACCAAGAAATCACGTAAACTCATGAATCGTTTACATCGAGAAAACCCCCATTCAAAACTGGTTGTTAGTGGCTGTTACGCCACTTTAGATGCAGCAAAGGTGGCAGAAAGAATAGGGGTTGATCTAGTGATTCCAAATCAGGAAAAAGATCAGTTACCACAGCGTGTTATGCAAGCTTTTGCAGCGAATACTATGCCTCTGATTGCGATGGAACCTGGTGAGAGTTCTTTATTTGTGCGTGGGCGACAACGTGCCTTTATTAAAATTCAAGATGGTTGTCGTTATCGTTGTACCTTTTGTATTGTAACGCTTGCAAGAGGGAAGGAGCGCAGTAGAAGTTTACGAGAGATTATTGATGAAGTGAATTTATTGGTTGAGGAGGGGATAAAGGAGATTGTTTTAACAGGTGTTCATGTGGGAGGCTATGGTAGTGATATTGATAGTTCTTTATACGAATTAGTAAAAAGCCTATTAAAAGAAACCGATATGCCACGGATACGTTTTGCTTCGGTAGAACCGTGGGATCTGCCTGAAGACTTTTTTACCTTATTCGAAAATCCGCGTTTAATGCCACATATCCATTTACCTTTGCAAAGTGGGGCAGATACGGTTCTAAGACGTATGTCACGTCGTTGTAAAACGGCTGAGTTTAGTGAACTTATTAAGCAGGCACGTGCTGTTATTCCAAATTTTAATGCAACCTCTGATATTATTGTGGGCTTCCCAGGTGAGACAGAGCAGGAATGGCAACAAACAATGCAGTATATTGAGTCGATTGGTTTTGGGCATTTGCATATTTTTTCTTATTCACCGCGTGAAGGCACTAAGGCTGCGAGTCTGGCAAATCCTGTTGATAATGATATTAAAAAACAACGCAGTAAAGAATTGCATTGTTTAGCGTCTAAAATGAAACAACAGTTGTTAGCCTCTCAGAAAGGTTTGGTGGTCGATGTGCTTTGGGAGCAACAAAAGAAAAATGATGCAGGTCAAATAGTTTTCAGTGGTTATACTCCTAATTATTTAAAGGTTGAAATGGTACTAAATAATGCCATATCAGAAAGTAATCTTGATTTGAAAAATAAAATTACGTCAGTGAAAATTAATACTTTTTCCACTGACAGGCTTCTTTTACAAGGAACACTCTTATGAAAAAATACCTTATGATGATCCCTTTTTATTTTGTTATCTTTTTTATCGCTGGCTGTAGTGATGATGCTTCTGATTCTCCAGAAGCTGTAACTAAGATATTTTGGCAAGCGGTGATTGATAAAGACATGGAGCAAGCAAAGGCTTTAGCAACATGGGATACGGTTGATTATTTAAAATATATTAATAATAGTAAAATACATCCTGAACGTTTTGAGTTAGGGGAGACGATGAGGAGTGAAAAAAGTGCTGAAATTGGGGTTATATTACATACTAGGGAACAGGGCAAAAAAAGCATACGGATTCCAGGGCGTACTGTTTTAGTAAAAACAGAACACGGTTGGCGGGTTGATATTAAAAAATCATTAGGTTCTGTGATTAAGCATACCGTCAATAATGTATTTGACCAATTAAATAATATGATGCAACAAGGAATCAATGAATTGGATCAATCCTTCTCTGAGTCAATGAAAGAAATTAGTAAAGGGTTAGAAAAGGGGACGAAAGAATTACAGCAAGAGCTAGAGAAAGCCTTGCCTGATACTCCCATTAAGCAAAATGGTACAGCGCAAGAAATATAAATCATAGATTGCGTTTAGGAAGTTTCAAGTAAGATGGGTAAAATCATTGCTTGGAACTTTCTTGGATTGGGGTAATGCTCTTTACATAGATCGGTGCATAAGATTCTGCTTGCACCATATCAATCAGTTGTTCTTTTAGTAATTCAAGTATTGCTAAAAAACTCACGACGACCCCTAAACGTCCTTCTTTTAAACTAAATAAAGTTTGAAATTCAATAAAGTCATCCCCTTTTAGCTTGGATAATACGTGTGACATGCGTTCTCTAACGGAAAGTGATTCGCGTTGAATTTGATGACTAGTTTGTAAATCTACCCGTTTTAGAATAACTTGAAAAGCGAATATAATGTCTTTTAAATCAATCTCAGGATAGACTTTTTGTGCTTGTTGACGAATGGCCTTAACATTTGATGGAAAATAATCACGTTCTTGACGGGGTAATTCATTAATATCGGAGGCAACTTGTTTAAAACGTTCATATTCTTGTAAGCGGCGCACTAGTTCTGCGCGAGGATCTTCTTCATCCTCTACTTTTTTATGCTGTGGTAATAAGATGCGCGATTTGATTTCGGTCAATAAAGCGGCCATAACGAGATATTCTGCGGCTAAATCCAGATTAATATTATGCATTAGCTCAATATAATCCATATATTGGCGTGTAATTTCTGCAATGGGGATATTTAGAATATCGAGATTTTGTTTACGAATCAGGTAGAGCAATAAATCTAAAGGTCCTTCAAAGGTTTCAAGAAAGACCTTTAGCGCATCGGGGGGAATGTATAAATCTTCGGGAAGATCTGAAACAGGCTCGCCGTCCACAATAGCAAAAGGGGCATTATCTTGGCGAGGCTGGGTATATAAATCTGAACTAATCATTAGGACGTTTCAAGTAATGAATTTGCCCATATTGCGCTGATTTCTTGTTCCTGATTGGAGCATTTCAAGAGGCGCATAGTCGCTCTACGCAACGATTGAAAGGATTCAAGCAGGGACAAAAGGGCAAGTAAGATTAGTAGAATCATTGCTTGGAACTTCCTTACACCTTAAAAGTCAGAAAATCGCATTGCTTCCACCACATCATCAAGTGTTTGGCGTGCTTGGTTCCGTGCTTTTTCACTGCCCTCGATAATGATTTTTCTAACGGCTTGTGGGTCTTTTTCAAAGACTTTAGCGCGTTCTCGCATTGGCTCTAATTCTGCTTGCACCGCTTCAATAATATGCATTTTGCAGTTCAAACAACCGATACTCGCAGTGCTACAGCCTTGTTGTACCCATTCTCGTCTTGAATCATCAGAGTAAACAAGATGCAATTGCCACACAGGGCATTTTTCTGGATTACCTTTATCGGTTAAACGCATACGTGCAGGGTCAGTTGGCATTTTGCGAATACTTTTATCAATCGCATCAGGGGAGCTACGCAAAGGAATGGTATTGCCATAGGATTTAGACATTTTTTGCCCATCTAAACCAGGCATTTTTGATGCTTTGGTTAAAATAGAATCTGGCTCAGGAAGGATAATTTTACTCATCCCTTCAAGATAAGCTAGCAAGCGTTCACGATCAGCGACAGAGATATTCTGTTGTAATTCTAAAAAAGTTCGACCTTTTGCTATCGCTTCTTTATCGCCTTGCTCTTGATAGGCACGCTGATAGTTTCGGTATATTTTGCCATTTTTCTTTCCCAATTTTCGGATGGCTTGTTTTGCTCGTTCTTCAAAATCTGGTTCTTTACCATAAGTAAAATTAAAGCGACGTGCGACTTCTCGGGTTAATTCAATATGAGATACTTGATCTTCACCGACAGGTACTAAATCTGCTTTATAAATCAAAATATCAGCGGCTTGCAATAAGGGATAACCTAAAAAACCCATGGTTGATAGGTCGTGCGCTTTTAATTTCTCTTGTTGATCTTTATAAGTGGGTACACGCTCTAACCAACTAACGGGCGTTAGCATTGATAACAAAAGATAAAGCTCTGCATGTTCTGGTACTTGAGATTGTAAAAAGATAGTAGCAGAATGAGGGGCAATTCCTGCGGCCAACCAATCCACCACCATCTCAACCACATGCTGAGGGACTTCAGAGGGGTCTTTGTAATGAGTCGTGAGTGCATGCCAATCGGCAGCAAAAAAGAAGCACTCATGCTGGTACTGCATTTCAACCCAGTTTTTTAATACGCCATGATAATGACCTAAATGTAATGCACCTGTTGAGCGCATACCTGAAACGACACGTTGGTTTTTTTTTGAATTAGAAATCATGAGAAAAGTATGTAAAATAAACGCTGGTCAATACCAACGAGATTGGAAAATATATCGATTGAAAAATTAATCATTGGTTGAAATACACCCAAAAGAACGAGAGTAATAACAATAAAAAAACCGAAAGGCTCTATTTTATCAAGCATATCTGACATTCTAGGGGGGAGGAAAGCAGATAGAATACGTCCACCATCTAATGGAGGAATAGGAATTAAATTAAAGGTGAATAAAACCAGATTAATTAAAATGCCTGCCAATGCCATTCGCACCATGCCTTCTAAAACGGCTTCATTACCAATCAATAGCTGATTTATATAAAATATTACACTCCAAAAAATAGCCATTATAATATTGGCTAAAGGGCCTGCAAGTGCAACAATAGCCATGCCACGACGTGAGTTTTTAAAGTTTCTCATATTCACAGGAACAGGTTTTGCCGATCCAAAGATAATTGGACTATTTATGAGTATTAGCACAAGAGGCAATAAAATAGTGCCAAAAGGATCAATATGCTTAATTGGATTTAATGATAAGCGTCCTAACATTCGTGCCGTACCGTCACCTAGTTTATTTGCCATCCAACCATGTGCTACTTCGTGTAAGGTAATCGCAAATAAAACAGGAATTGCCCATACGGCAATATTGTAAATAATTCTCTCGAAATCCATCTTCTAGTGTACTCCTAACCAATCAATATTACCTTGTCCTTGACGTAAGACTTTAGGGGGATCTTCCATTAAATCAATGACTGTGGTGGGATTATGTCCGCTATAACCACCATCAATAATTAAATCGACCTGTTGCTCTAGTGCTAAACGGATTTTATAAGGATCTATCATTGGCAAATCATCATTGGGTAATATTAAGGTGCTTGACATAATCGGTTGCCCTAATTCATCTAATAAGGCTTGCGTAATAAAATTATCAGGAATACGAATACCAATTGCTTTACGTTTTGGGTTTTGAATTCGCTTTGGTACTTCTCGGCTTGCCTTTAAAACAAAGGTATAAGCACCTGGGGTGATTGATTTAATTAAACGATAATTAATATTATCAACGATGGCGTATTGTGATATTTCAGAAAGATCACTGCAAACGAGGGTGAAATTATGGTTTTTATCCACCTTTCTGATACGCCTGATACGCTCGGCAGCTTTTTTTTCGTCTAAACGACAGCCAATAGCGTAACTAGAGTCAGTAGGGTAAATAATAACTCCGCCTTGATTAATGATAGTGACAGCTTGTTTGATGAGGCGAAACTGTGGATTTTTGGGGTGAATTTGAAAATACTGGCTCATTGGACGGTCAACGGTGTAAAATGCGCGATTCTATCACGAAGAGCGCTAACTGCTCCCTTAAATATTAATATTTTATACCACTATGAAAGTATTTTTTGATTTTTTCCCTGTTTTATTTTTCTTTTTAACGTTTAAGTTTTATGAAAGGTTGCCTGATAGCGTGATTCAAACGGTTAATCAGCTACCCTTTCTAGAATTAAGCGTTGACAATAGTAAAGATGCTATTTTTATGGCGACACTGGTTATTATTATTGCCACTATCTTGCAGAATATTTTTCATTGGTTTTTATATCACCGACTGGAAAAAATGCATCTGATTTCACTTGTGATTCTACTTATCTTTGGCACACTGACATTAATACTAAAGAATCCCGATTATATTGCATGGAAAGTGACTATTTTTAACTGGATTTTTGCGAGTGTTATTTTAGGTAGTTTTTTTATTGGCGAAAAAACATTGATCGAACGCATGATGTCACATGCTATTAGTGTTCCCAAGCAAGTATGGAAAAAGGTTAATTTGTCATGGGGAATATTTTTTATTATTGTCGGCGCATTAAACTTAATTGTTTATGAAATCTACGCTAAACAGATGGATGATCTTGATACTTGGGTTAATTTTAAACTGTTTGGTATTTTAGGACTGACCTTGGTTTTTATGCTTGGTCAAGGTGTTTATATCAGCCGACATGCTGAAGAAATGGAGGGAAAAAAATAAAATGCTATATGCCATTATGGCTGAAGATATTGAAGAAAGCCTAGAAAAGCGACTTGCCGTGCGCGTAGCTCATATTGAACGCCTACAACAGTTAAAAGCACAAGGACGCTTGATTCTTGCTGGACCATACCCATCTATTGATAGCGAAGACCCTGGAACTAATGGCTTTTCTGGTAGCCTTATCGTAGCCGAATTTAGCTCATTATCAGAAGCAAAAATCTGGGCAGATGCCGATCCTTATGTTGAAGCAGGTGTTTATGCACAGGTGACAATTAAACCCTTTAAGAAAGTACTACCTTAATAATATTAGAGAAAAAACAATGCAACTTATAACCACAATGAATAAATCAACAAAAAAACCATTACTTGCGACAGCACTATTGAGCTTAGGACTTGCAATAAGTGTTGTCCAAGCAGAAGATAAAAAGGTAGAACTTACTAAAAAAGCAGATACTGTGGTGGCAACAGTTAATGGTGATAAAATTATGCGAAGTGCTTTAGATGCTTATCTACGAGTCATTCAAAGATCGCCAAACGGAGCAAAGGTTAAAATCGCAGAAGCATTAGATGATTTAATAGCAACGGAGTTAGCACTTCAAACCGCTAAAAAAACGGATATATTATCACGTGATGAGATAAAGAAAAAAATTGCTGATTTTACCCGTAATGTTCTTTTAACCACATGGACAAAAGAGAAAGTTAAATCCTTTAAAATTTCTGAAGATGAAATTAAAGCAGAATATGATAATACGATTAAAAAACTAGCCTCTACGGAATTCAATGCACGCCATATTTTATTAAAGAAGGAAGAAGAGGCGAAGGCGGTTATTAAAGAAATTGCAGAGGGTGCTGATTTTGCCAAAGTGGCTAAAGAAAAATCAATAGGGCCATCGGCTTCAAATGGCGGAAGTTTAGGTTGGTTTAAA
>WGBH01000436.1 GCA_015494435.1 Thiotrichaceae bacterium
CTATCGGCATCGGGGGCGTATTTCACTAAAAAGCTGAAGCTTTCACTCCTCTTAAGGAAGCTAAAACAAAGGAGTGAAAGCTTTAGCTTTTCCCATGCCAACGCCGTTAGGCGAGGCTGATGTTTGCTGTGTAACTTCACCCGCCTCGCCTATCGGCATCGGGGGTGTATTTCACTGAAAAGCTGAAGCTTTCACTCCCCTTAAGGAAGCTAAACAAAGGAGTGAAAGCTTTAGCTTTTCCCATGCCAACGCCATTATGCGAGGCTGACGTTTACCGTGCAACCTCACCCCCCCTCGCCTATCGGCATCGGGGGTGTATTTCACTAAAAAGCTGAAGCTTTCACTCCTTTGGAGAGAAGTTTTTACTCTTTGGAGTGAAAGCTTCAGCTTTTCCCTCAATAACAATAAAAAATAAAAAATGATTACAAAACAGTACCATACACCAGCTCATTTATTTTTGGATAATATGCCTTACTTCATCACAGGTGCTATTTATAAAAAGCGTTGTCTACTTGCTGATCCTGAGTTAAAACAAGCGTTATTGGCACTTATCAATGAAAATTTTCAAAAGACAGGCTGGCAACTCAAAGCGTATGTTATTTTAGATAATCACTATCATTTATTGGGTATCAGCAATAAAGGTAAAGATTTACCAACGCTTATCAAGGCTATTCATGGCGGATCTTCTCGCATAATTCGTCAAAAAGTAGCGTGTGAATTGCCCGTTTGGTGGAGTTATTGGGATTATTGCCCGCGTGATAAAAAAGATTATTACACCAAGCTTAATTACTTGCTGACAAATCCAATTAAGCATGGCTATGTTAATGATCTTAATGATTACCTTTTTTCTAGTTTTCCAGATAGATTGGTGAAAATTGGTCGAGAGGCTATGATTAAGCAGTTTAGATTCTATCCAGAGTATCAGTTGGTTAATGATCTTTATGATGATTTTTAACTGAGAAATGCTTTATTATTCTGTTCCGATAAAAAATGGAGTGTAGATAGCATCTAATGATCCTTGATAAAAAAGAGATTAATCAATATCTTAGGCGTAGCTTAAGCACTCATTCACTTATTATCCCTAGGCTTTACTTATTTGACTGTTTAGATTCTACTAACTTATGGTTAAAACAAAACGGTGTTTGTGGGGATGTTTGTATTGCGGAGCAACAAACAGCGGGGCGAGGACGACGCGGTAAGCGGTGGCTATCGCCTAATGCGGAGAATATTTATCTATCGTTAAAATGGTGTTTTGAGCAAATGCCTGTCCATTTATCTTTAGTGAGTCTTACAGTGGGTTTGTCGATTGTAAAAGCATTGCAAAAAATGGGTCTGTCGGGTCATGGGGTAAAATGGCCTAATGATATTTATTGGCAGGGTTTGAAAATGGGGGGGATATTAATTGAGTCGGTTTCTTCATCAGTCGAACCATATAATCCTTCGGGGCTAAGTCTTATTATTGGTATTGGTTTAAATATCAATATGTCGGCATCAGAAGGGGAGCAGATTGATCAGCCTTGGGTTAGTTTAAGTAAGGTACTGGGAAAGCGGATTAATCGAAATCAATTATTAGCAGTGTTATTGGAGCATCTAATCAATGATTTGCAACATTTTAATAGGCTTGATTTAGAGCAATTTCAAAGGGAATGGCAACAATGGGATGTGCTTTATGAAGAGCAAGTGAGAGTATTGCAACAGCATCAGGAGTTATCAGGTGTTGTACGAGGGCTTGATGCGCATGGGCGTATTATTATTGAGCTAATATCAGGGCAATTAACGCATTATTCATCAGCAGAGATACGTCTAAAAAAAGGGGGAGGATAATTATGATTCTATTGGCTGATGCAGGTAATAGTCGTTTAAAATGGGCTTTTTACCATGCAGGCAAACGATCCAAACAATTTGCCCAAGATTATTCTCAAGACTCTGCCGATATTTTATTAATAAATTTACTCTCAAAGAATAAAATAGAAGCGGGGCACTCTATTATTAAACTGATTTTAGTTTCCGTTTTAGGTGCAGATTTTGCTAAAAAAATACAAGATAGTTGTCAAAAATTAACAATAGAATTGCAAATTATCTGCTCTAAAGCTGAATCCTATGGTGTTCGCAATGCTTATATTGAGCCATCACGTTTAGGGGCTGATCGTTTTTTAGGGATGATTACAGCACATCACCTTGTAGCAAATAGGCATTGTATTATCGTAAGTTGTGGTACGGCGGTGACTATTGATGCTTTAACCGCAGCAGGGGATCATCTAGGCGGTCTTATTTTGCCAGGTTTAGCACAATTTTCTAATCAAGTAATTCAAAAAGCAAGCTTATTAAAGCTTGAAAATACAACAAAAATAGCCTTATTTGCTAATAATACTGCCGATGCTCTAGCAAGTGGTCGTGTTTATGGTTTAGTTGAAGCGATAAATGGTATATCTTCCCGAATGGAAGTTGAGCTACTTAAAATGAATGACTTA
>WGBH01000437.1 GCA_015494435.1 Thiotrichaceae bacterium
CATGCCAATATTGGTATTAGTTTACCCGGTACAGGAGAAAAACCCGTCGCCCCTGTCTATGAAGACGGCGTAAAAACAGTCACTCTAAAAGGTGACCAAATCGCCATTGATTTTCAGGAAATTGTTGATGCTTATATTAAACGAACCTACCTCATCAGTTAAAGAGACCACATAACCCAATAGAAATCTCGGTGCGAGAAATTATTCTATTACAGGTGAATTTATGGAAAAAACATCATAAGATAGATTATTAAAACAGTACGAACTAAAACCTTTGCCAAAAGGTGAATCAATAGTTAGATAGCAATTCAGCCTGAAAAAATAATAACGTTAAATATCAATAAACTACACTTTATCAAAAAATATTTTTCGCACTATTTTAACAGTCTATATTAGGATGCTTTTCCCATCAATTCACCTATATAGAGAAATCGTTATGAAAAAAACATCCAAGCTAAACATAAACGATTAGAGAAGAAATTACAAAAGCAAAAACGTAATTGCAACTTAAGAAAAAAGCGAATTGAACAGCAGAAGCAAAGAAAAACAGATTTGGTTTATCAGATGCATGAAACGATTCATCATAATTTTCCAAAGATCTTTGATTGGAAGGAATCAGGAGATTGTTATGCCTTAAAATAGCTAATTTTGATTGATTTGCAAGCAAGTTGTCTGTAAATGACCTCCTTGCCAAGAATTGATAGTAAATTAATCAATATCTGGCGAAATCAATACACTAGGCTATTCGCTTCCTTCGTAATTTTGCAAGTGGCTCAATAAACAGATTTTTCTCCATCAGGCTGGGTACGATAGAGACGCATTAACCACATATATTGGGAGGGATCTTTTTTTATTAATTTTTCTAGCGCCTGATTTAGCTTTATTGCATTTTCATAGGCATCCTTGCTTGGATACTGTTCAATGGGAGGGGCTATAACAATATTGTATTTTGCTGTTTTTTGATCATAGTAAGAAAAACAGGGTAGGCTGACGGCCTTTTTTAATTTGGCGATACGTGCTGGGGTGGTTAAAGTTGCTTTTAATTTGCCAAAAAAGGGAGTAAATACTGCGTTTTTTTTACCAAGATCTTCGTCAGGTAAAAAAATTAGCAATTGTTTAGGGATGAGTTCACGAATGAGTTTTCGTAAGCCTTGACGACGAGAAATGACAAATTTTACATAACGACAACGGCTTCTAGCAATCATCCAATCCATGACAGGATTTTTTGCACTTTTATAAGAGCCATAGCAAACATAACGTAAGCTAAGTGCAATAGGTGCAAATTCGAGCATGACACTATGTGCTAACAAGATCATAATATTTTGATTATTTTTAATTGCATTATCAATATGTTGATGCCCTTCAATATGAACTAACGATGTTAAACGTTGCCTAGAGCCAAAAAGTAATAAACTATAATCGATTAAAGCACAACCATACCATTGTAAATGTTGCTTAACAAGTTGCCGTTGCGAGTCAGTATTTAGGTCAGGAAAGGCTATTTTTATATTAATTAAAACAATTTTGCGTCTTTTTTTATTATAGGCGTAGATTAGTTTGCCTATCTTTCGTCCTATATAATGCCTCATTATTTGAGGCATTAGTGAGATCAAAAAGAGCACCCCCAATCCTAGCCAAGTAGGCCAGAAACGAGGATGTAAAAAAGATTTTTCGAAAGAAGAACCGCAGTGAGCATTAACCTCCTTGTTGTCCACTCTCGCCTCTATAGTCATAGTTAACTTGTAAGGATTTCAATTGAGCTTCAAACCATTTAGCGGCTTCTTCTACTTTTTTACGTTGCCCTTTTAGACCAAAATCAATTAACCAGTTTTTATTTGCAACACTTGGTAAACTGGATAGCCCAACATCAGGGAAGGAGTTCAATAATGCTGTCATGGTTGACATTAAGTCGCTTTCTCCAACTTCATGTAAATCCCAACGAATTTCAATATCAGGATTATCACTAAATAGATGTTGATATTTTGTATCAAGCACCCATTGAATCATTGGTTTTGCCATACTAGGAAAACCGGGAACAAAATGATGATTTTCAACACTAAATCCTGGAATTTTATTGACTGGATTTGGGATGATGGTTGCTTTTTCGGGAAAGTCACCCATTAAAATACGATCAGGATAGGCTTTCTCACCATAAACACCTTCAATTAAAGCTTGCGCCTCAGGATGACGTACTAAAGCTTGCCCACTTGCAGCAGCTGCACATTCTCTGGTCAAATCATCAGGTGTTGCACCGATGCCACCACAGCTAAAAACGACATCATTACTTGCCATTGTTTTTCTAAATAATGAAATCAATTCATCTTCATCATCTCCTATCAAGTGCATCCAACTGAGTTTCATTCCCCGTTTTTGTAGCATATCAATCACAGCTTGCATGTGTTGATCTTCCCGTGATGCATTTAATAATTCATCCCCAATCAAGATCAAACCTACTTTTGGTCTGTTATCTTGTGTTGTTTTTACTGCTGCATTTAGCCCGTTTTTCATAAGTTTGCCCCTTTGTCTTTTGCGCGTTGTTGTATTGCTTTATTGCATTTGTCAATGTTTGCTTGATTCCAACTATTTGAGGTTTCAGCCCAACCTTGAGTATGCTCTTGAATGATATCGCTTAGTGCATGAATATGATCAATATTATGATTTAATGCTGCTATATAACGATATGTTTCTCCGCCTGATTGCATAAATATTTCTCTGTTTTGTATTTTTATCTCCTCTAAAGTTTCTAAACAATCTGCCGCAAAGCCAGGGCAGACCACGTCAATTTTCTTAATTCCTTTGCTAGGTAATTCCTTAAGTGTTTTATCTGTATAAGGTTTTATCCATTCTGCTTTGCCAAAACGTGATTGGAAGCTAACAAGATATTGATCTTGTTTTAATCCTAATTTTTTTGCTACTAAACGTGCTGTTTTTTGGCAATGACAATAGTAAGGATCACCCAAATCAAGGTTTCTTTTTGGTAAACCATGAAATGACATTAATAATAATTCTCCTCGTAAATTCTTTTCCCAATGGTTCTTAATACTACGAACTAATGCATCAATATAAGATGGGTGATCGTGATATTGTGCAACAAAACGTATTTCTGGAATCCAGCGCCAACGGCTCAAAATACGATTGACTTCATCATAGCTAGTCGCAGTAGTCGTAGCTGAGTATTGAGGGTAAAGGGGTAAGATTAATAAACGTCTAACTCCTTGGTTTCTTAAACTCTCTAAAGCAACTTCTATACTTGGCTCACCATAACGCATACCTAGTTCAACAATAACTTTACCTTTAAAACGTGATTGCATTTCCTGTTGAATCGCGTTTTGTTGCTTTTGACTAAACAGAAGCAAGGGGGAACCTTCTTTTGTCCATACTGCTTGATAAAGTTTTGCACTCACTAAAGGACGACGAGGCAAAATAAAAGCATATAAAATAGGTAACCAGATAAGCCGTGGAATTTCAACCACACGCGGATCTGATAAAAATTGCCGAAGGTAATTCCTTACAGCAGAGGTTGTTGTTGCTTTAGGTGTACCTAAATTAATCAATAAAATTCCTGTTGCTTCTTCTTTTCCGTGAAAGAAGCCATCCTCGCCACTGTATCGCCTCATTATTCCCTCTCAAATTTATTAGTTCTTTCATTTTAACATGTCTCTTTGGATATTCAGTTATGCTTTAATTTTCACTTGAAATTGAATAAAAACTAACAATCTTGCTATTAATATAATCTATTATTTACA
>WGBH01000438.1 GCA_015494435.1 Thiotrichaceae bacterium
CATATAGACAATCTAAAAAAAGCGAAACAACAGGTTAATGAAGCAGATGTCGTGGTGTTTTCTCCACTATGGAAATCAGCAGTTGCTAATAAATTACCTAAAATATTTCATTATTTAGGTATTAAAAAACAGCAACGCTTAATAGTGATTGGTTATAAATTTTTTGGTAAAATAATCCCTAATAAATATGTCAATTTATCCAATCATGAACGTCGTTTAGTAAGAAATGAGGTAGGAAAAAAATCATTGGAAATTAATGCTATTTTAAGTAAAAGACTCAACAAAAATATCACCTTTATTAATCCACACCAACTTGTTTGTGGTGACTCCACCAGCTGCCCTGTCTTTACCAGTGATTTAAAATTAATTTCCTATGATGGTCGGCATCTAACCAAAGCAGGTGCGCGTTATATTGGAAAAATTTTATTTCAAAATACAATGCTAGGATCAATCTAATGCACCTCATCAAATGGATTGCTGCCATACTCGGTGTTTATTTTTATGGATTTTGGGTGGGTGTATTCGCTTTTCTCATTGGCGGCTTTATTAGCTGGAAATTAACAGGTGGCTTAATAGGCTATATTGGACGTGCTAATGGCTTAGGTAGCACAGCAGCTCAACGTAACGTTCGTCAAGCACTGTTCTTAAAAACAGTCTTCACCTTGATGGGCAAGCTAGCAAAGGCAGATGGACGTATCTCTGAAAAAGAAATCGCCCATACACAACAATTTTTTGAAAAACTTGATTTAACACCTGAACACCGTAAGGAAGCAATCCGACTCTTTAAACTCGGTGCGAGTCCTGATTTTTCCATCGAACCTTTGCTTAAAGAATTTAACCGTGAATGTGGTCGCTCCAGTCCATTAAAACAAATGTTAATGATTTATCTCATTGGAACAGCAACTGCAGATGGGGGTCTACATAATGCTGAAATCAGTTTATTACGTCATATATCGCAATCGTTAGGCTATACCGAAGCACAGTTTCAACAATTACTCGCCATGACACAAGGGCAAGACCACTTTTCACGCGGTCAATATCAACATTCAAAGCAACAACACGGTAATTATGCCACTCGTGAAAGCTCCTTAGATGCCGCCTATCAAGCATTAGGGGTGAAAAAAACGGATTCAGATGCTGAGATTAAAAAAACCTACCGTCGTCTTATCCGTGAATTTCATCCTGATAAACTAATGGGACAAGGATTACCAGAAGACATGGTAAAAAAAGCAACTGAACGCTCCCAAGAAATCCAATCTGCATACGATCTAATAAAAAAATCCAGAAAAAACAAATAATTTCAATAGTACTAGAAAGACCGCATTATAAATAAACTCTATAGATAGATATAAAGACTAAACATTATACAGATCAATTAAAAACAACCTGTTACAATCAGAAAAAGTCTAAATTCCCCACAACATAGGCCATCTCAATATGGACATGAGCATCATACCCGATATCTTAAACACAGGTGTCACAGGCTTTGCATTTTTAATGCTTTACCTCGGTTTCAAATTAACTTCCAACGTGCAAACAAAAATTTTTGAACGTCAACCCAGTGATTTTCGAGACATCGAAATGTATCGAGAATGGAAAAGCCTGATTGCCTCTCAATTAAAAAATACCCGTTATTTTATTGGCTTTTCATTATTGTTTTTTGCGGGCGGACTTTTTTTAATGCTCTACCAAACCAAGCATGAAATAAAAATTATCACCTCTCCCGAAGAATTACCCTTTAAGCCTGTTGTTTTTGTTCAAGGTGAAAAAATAAATCTTGATCACAACAATAAAATCATTATGAAGAATGGTGAAAGTATTCGTATTGATTATGATGCAGCAAGGAAACAAATTGCACTTGCAAATAATTCCTTACGTGATGCAAAAATCTTACTAAGTGCAGAAAAACGTAAAAATAGTCTAGCAAACACCACCGATGATTCAGGATTTTAAAGGAGAATGACATGAAAAGAGCAATAACTGGTTTAGTTTTTTTTATATCCTTAATACTCACTATCTCCTCTTTTGCTGAGAAAGATTTCAGCACCTATATGCTCGAAGCAAAAAAGGAATTTAAAGCCAATGAACCTAAAAAAGCCTTAACCACTTTATTAAAAGCAGAACCATTAGCAACCACCGACACTGAAAAACTACACTTAGGAAATGCACTCGGCTGGACTTTTTTTGCAACGGAAGACAATGACAAAGCTAGAGAGTATCTACAAAAAACATTAGAGCTTGCAATACAAAAGAAAAAATCGAAAATAGCCCAAAAAATATCTAATAATTTAGGCGTTATTGAATATACATCAGGTCATTTGGACAAGGCTGAGCATTACTTTAATAATAAATGGGCAAAAAACTCCCCAACCTCTGATAAATATCTCAATATGATTCAACAACAAAAACAAGTGAATCAAATTAATCAAATCATTGAAATTGGAGTGAAAAAATTTCTAGATGGGAAGTTTACTGAAGCCATTGCAGAATATGACAAAGCACTTGCCATTACACCTAATAACAGCAGAGCATTAGAATATAAAGGCTATGCTTATTATCGTTTAGGTGATTATGACAAAGCAATTGCCATCTTAAAAATGGCGGAGGAAACAAAATCAGAGCGCTTTAATATTATTATTAATTTAATCAAAGCCTACTGTGCTGCGAAAAAAACAGATGAATTAAAACAGCTTATTACACAATACAAAGAAGCATTAGCCAATAAAAAAGAAATATTAGCAACCGATGCAGAATTGAATAAAGCTTGTGCAGACAAGCCATGGTTAAAATTTATCGAAAGTAACACGCCAAAAACCTCTGAAACGATTGTTTCACCAGACTCCAATACATCATCTGCTGATTTACAAAAATAAAAAACAAGTAAAAATCACCCAACTGGACGGGTTTTACTTAGCCCGACGAGATTTTTAATCCCATTGAAATGTTTAAAATCTATGAATGAATTTACAAAACTCATCTATAGTTTTTCAGATAAATAATTTCCAAATCTAAGGAGTTCAAGCTTTAGCTTGTGTGGTTCAGACAAGCTAAAGCTTGAACTCCTGCGGAAATTTAATATGTGAATATCTATAGCATGACTTAATAAGGA
>WGBH01000439.1 GCA_015494435.1 Thiotrichaceae bacterium
CCTTTACAATAGGAAGTGTCAATTAGGGAATGAAGGATGCCGAAAAATTGCCATTTTTTCATTTTGGTGAAGGTATTGTTCATATTGTTATATTTTAATGGAGATTTCGTTTAGTGCGTAACATCAGTTAATAGCTATAATTGTAAGCATGACGGTATCGTCATTTCAACATTTTGAAAATACCGTCATTAATACCCCCTAATTATACGGGATGCAAGCAAACCCCAGCGAACTGCTACAAATATTACAGGCATAAAAAAACCCGCTAGAGTGCGGGTTTTAGTACGTTCGCGGACTGTGGCGAACTATGTCATGGCGGAGAGGCAGGGATTCGAACCCTGGGACGGTTTAACCCGTCGCCGGTTTTCAAAACCGGTACTTTCGGCCACTCAGTCACCTCTCCTTTATTTCTCTTTTTCTTGGGAGCGCGTAGGATAATAAAAACGGGACAATCAATCCAGTATTATTTTCAATTGTTTTACAGAAAATTATTTATCTGTAAAACTATAATGCAAATTTGCTAGGGTGCTAGTAGATAAAATTCAACATTAAGATCATAACGATTAAGAATAAGACCGTCATAACAGTACCCGCTCGTATAAAGTCAGGGACTCTATAACCACCTGGCCCCATTGTGAGGGCGTTGACTTGATGGGTGGGGATAATAAATGAATTTGAGGTTGCGATTGCTACGGTTAAAGCAAATAAGGCAGGGTCTGCGCCTACGCCTCTGGCGATATTAATGGCTAATGGGACGAGTAAGACTGTTGCGCCTACGTTTGACATTACTAATGTGAAAAATGTTGCTAATATTGCAATCGAGAGTTGAATAATCCAGATGGGCATATCACCAACAACTGCAAGTGTTTGATCTGCAATCCATTTGGCGGTACCTGTTTGTTCAACGGCTATGCCTAATGGTATCAAGCTTGCTAATAAGAAGACGGTTTTCCAAGAGACGGCTTCATAGGCTTCATCAATTTTAAGAACCCCAGATAGTACCATGCCAACAGCGCCTGTTAATAAGGCGATTGATAATTTAATATCAGTAAATAACACCATGGTGAGTGCAATGGTAAAGAAAACACCTGCCCATACGACTTTTTTAGGGCGTAGTTCTTCGCGTGGGTATTCGGTGGTAATGACAACAAAGTTTTTATCTTTTTCTAAACGCATCAAGGTTTCCCAAGTGGTATGAACGACAAGCGTATCTCCTGAATGTAGGGGCATATTGCGTATATCTTCACCTTCACGCATGGTTTTACCATCACGGTGTAAACCAACCATAGCGATACCATAGGTTTTACGCATCCATACGTCGCGTGCGCTTTTGCCGATTAATTTAGAGCAAGGTGGAATCACAATTTCAGCAATACCTGCTTTACTGCTAGAGAGCGCTTCAGAAAAAGTGCGTAATTCATTGCGCTTTTTTAGTTGGTATTTATCGACAAAGTGTTTTAAGTCACTCGGTTCTGCCACTACTCCTAAAACAATACCTTCTTTTAATCCTGTATCACGGTCTAAAGCACCTGGCCCGACTCTTGTTTCTTGCCCTAGTAATTTGGTCGCAATAATTCGGACGCGATAAGCCGTTTCGATATCGTCTAAATGTTGCCCTATAAGCTCTGAATGTTTAGGAACAACCACTTCATAAAGCTCATAGTCGATACCATAAACATCATGAAAATATTTCATGGCATCGGAACCTGTCGGATTACTTTCACTTTTAGTTACAGGTAAAACAAAGCGTCCTGCTAGCACAAAATAAAGAACCCCCGTAGCGACTAAAGCAATACCAATAGGAGTAACAGAAAACAAGCCCCATAATTCCATTTGTTGATCAGCGGGAAGAGTTGAGTTAGAGGTTGCAATAAGATCATTTAAGAGTATCAGTGGAGAGGAGCCAACCATTGTCACTGTGCCACCTAATATGGCGCAAAAACCCATCGGCATTAATAAACGTGACATGGGTAAATCTGAGCGCGCGGATATACGCGCAACAACAGGTAAAAACAGTGCGGTTGCGCCAACGTTTTGCATAAAAGAAGAAATAAAAGCAACGGTTGTCGAAATAATCGGGATAATACGTTTTTCTGAGGTACCACCAATATTTAAAATAAAAGCAGCCACTTTCGACATAATGCCCGTTTTATCTAAACCTGCACCAATAATCATGACCGCAATAATGGACATAACGGCATTACTAGAGAAGCCATCAAAGAGATGATTAGGGTCAACCAAGCCCTTATCTATCCCCATTAAAGGAGAAAATAAGCCACTTAAACCTAGCAAGACCATAATACTGATCGCTGCGATATCAACATCAACAATTTCAAAGGCAAATAAATAAATAGTCAAAAGTAAAATAGCACTAACCCAAGCTATTTCGATACTTGGTACTTTATAAGCTAAAAAAAGAGCTAGAAGAATAAAAAGAGCGACCGATGCTAAACGTTTTTTTATTAGTATTTTAGTCGAATCTTTCAGTTTAATTTTTGTCATATTTTCACCATTTAACGTTTACTGATTTAAAATTAGACCTGATTATAGTGACAAATAAATAAAAAATATGATTATTTTGAGCGTATTGTGCAAAAATAATTCAAGTGTTTTTTCTTGGCATATTTCATATATATCCAACAAAGCAATTAATACTTTTTACATCATCTCATTGCGAGGAAAGTTATGTATGAGTTAAGCTAAAAAATTGCTTTATCGTTGATTCCCTACGCTAATGAAGCTTTTCTGAATGACGTGATATTCTAAGCTGGACGATTTTTGTAAACCTGTCCATACGTTTAGCTTAAAGGTAATAAAGCCTCACAGTTTCCTGCAAGGCTTCGTTAAAACGTTCCGACAAAGTAACAAACCCCATCGGGCTAGTATTCGGGGCTGTTTGTTGATTTATATCGCTAGCTTTAGTTTTTTTCTTAAATTTCCTTTAATCACAATGATTTCATTATTCTTTTGTCTATTTTTAGATGCTTGTTCGTTACTTTCTCTTTCAGGGGGCAAAATTTGAGGAATCACTCTATTGATACTTTCATGCCCTATGGTAAGCAGTGGTATTTTCATTTTTTTAGTTTTTTGGTAGATGGTATTTAACTCTGAATTTGATAAACGTTCAAATAAATCAGCATAGGATTCTCCATTTGGATATTTTGTTTGCCATTTATTGCTCTTCCTTTCTTTAAAAAAATTATTATTTTGAATATCTGATTTAAATTCACCCTCAAAATTTCCAAAATTCATTTCTTTCATTGCATCAATAATGTAAATATCTTTTTTTATATTTAAATATTTATTGACTATATAAAATGATTCTTGCACTCGTTTCATTGGGCTTAAAACCACTGTGTATTTTTCTTCTTTTTTTAATAAATATTGTCCTAGTAAATTCATTTGATTTCTCCCCTCTGGGGATAATTCCAAATTATTTGTTTGTCCTTGTATCTTTCTTATTTTATTCCATTCAGTAAGACCATGCCGAGCAATATAGATAGCATGTTGGGAATGTTGTTCAGTACTGGAATTTTGCATTGGATTTATTCATTGTCTAATTAAATTTTAAGTAAACGTCTATCCTTTTATTATTTATCATGGTTGTCTTACGGTCAAAATTAACACTGCAATCAAAAGGTAACGGGACCATTATTGATCAAAGACACCTGCATATCAGCACCAAACTGTCCTTTTTGTATTGTGCCTAATTTATCCTCTGCTTGTTGTGAGAAATAATTAAACAAGGATCGCCCTAATTCAGGTGCGGCAGCAGGGCCAAAGCTAGGTCGTGTGCCTTTGTTGGTATTAGCAGGGAGAGTGAATTGAGGCACAACTAATAGCTCTCCCTTGGTATCTAGCAATGATTTATTCATGCGTCCAGTGCTGTCTTCAAAAATTCGATAAGTGATAACACGTTGCAATAGGCGCTCGGCTTGTTGTCGAGAGTCTTTACGTTCTACGCCTAATAAAAGTAAAATCCCTTGCTCGATGGAGGCAATTTGTTGTTCATTAACGCTAATACTGGCGCGGGTAACACGTTGGATTAATCCGATCATTGTAAAGGCTAATTAACTGCTACAATATATATACTATTTCCTATAAAATTATGACATAATATCATTATGTATTCAATAGGAAAATTTGCAAAACTAATCGGACGAAGTATACAAA
>WGBH01000440.1 GCA_015494435.1 Thiotrichaceae bacterium
ATATTAAACTATCCTTTATCAAATATCATTCTACCTTTTAGTTAGTACTGTACTCTTAAAATTTATTATAAAACCTAAATTTTTAACATTGCTGAGTATAAAACTAGAATCTTACTTCTAAATTTATATAAAAATATTTTTATATTGGAATAAAACAAATGAATACCATTAAGGCTATATTTATCCTTTTGTTTGCAACTTTAACTAATAATAATGCTTTTGCAGCATCTGTTGAACAATCTATTATTGGACTCTATGTCGCCTATTATAATCGTGCCCCTGACCAAAGTGGATTTAACTATTGGGTCAATCAAGCGCGTTTAAATGGCAATGACACCGCTTTATTATCCATATCAGCTGGATTTAGAAATAATGAAAAGTTTGCACAAGATTATCCGAGTCAATTATCTAATTCTCAATTTGTCACTAAAATTTATAAGAATATTTTAAATAGAGCACCTGATCCAGATGGTCTTAATTACTGGGTATCTCAATTAGATAATGGTTTAGAAAAACATGAATTTATCGTGAACTATGTGAATGGTATATTAAATTATACAGGGACTGTTTCTGAAGGGATAACCTCACGAAAGATGTTTTCTAATAAAATAGAGGTTGGACAATATTATATCGATACATTAGGTGAAGCCTCGGACGGGAATCCTGGAACATTAGCTTATACACGTTCAATTGAAGCATTAGCTTGTGTAACAAGCGATATTTCTAGCTTAAACTCTGCAAAAGAATTAGTAAGAAAATATCTCACCACAAATGAGCCAATAGAAAATAATTGTGGAACAGATACTGGGACTACCAATCATGCACCAATAGCTCAACCAATAACAATTACTTCTGATTTAGTCACCATGTATGTAGAAGAGCAACTAAGCGCAAATGATATTGATGGTGATCGCTTAAATTATTATTTAGAATCTGCTGAAAAAGGCGATGGTTATTCTTCTGCTTATATTAACCCTGATAGTGGTAAGGTATATGTCACATTAACAGGTGATAAGGATGAAATAGCCTTATCCTATAAGGTTTCTGATGGCTTATTGTTTAGTAATGCAGAGACAATAACTATTCGTATTAATCGAGATAATGTGCAAACTCAAGCGACAGGCCTTTTAGAAACTCCAATTGATGTATTAGTTGCCCAGCCAATGGGGTCTTTTGGTAATGCGACAACCTTTGGTGCTGCTGATGGCACGCTTGGTTTACCTTCACACATTGATCTAAGTAGTGGTTTTCCAATTGCAGGTGATCAAGGTCAGATCAATAGTTGTGTTGCTTGGGCTGTAGGGTATGGTGTTAAAAGCTATCAAGAACATAAAGAGGAAGGTTGGGCTTTAAATAGTAAGCAAACAGTCTTTAGTCCTTCTTGGCTTTATAATCAGACGAATCATGGGAGAGATGGTGGTTCTCAGATTTATGATGCTATGGCATTTATTGTTGAAAAGGGTGCAGCTACATTATCAACCATGCCTTATACAGAAAACTATCTAATGCAACCTTCTTCAACCGCAAGAGAAGAAGCGTCTCGTTATAAGGCAAAGAAGTATTTTAGAATTACCGGTAGACAACAAATAAAGCAGGCATTGAGTGAAAAATTCCCTGTTGTTATTGGTATTATTACGAATCAATCCATCTTTCATCTAAGTAAGTCAAATCCTGTTTTCAATACAACAGGCGGTGTATCCTCTCGACATGGGCGACATGCAGTGATTATTGTTGGTTACGATGATAACCGGTACGGTGGTGCTTATAAAATTCTTAACTCATGGGGGACTACCTCAGGTGATAATGGCTATTTTTGGATGCCTTATCAGTTTGCAGAATCTAATGCAGGAATCGGTACAGCTGAAAGTGTTTTAATGCAGTCTTGGGTTTTAATAGATGCTCCTAATACGGGCAGTGACTCTAGAGTAGAACCAACAACGCCTACTGCTGATAATTTGCCAAACTTACAAATAAAAACTTGGGATGCTACTTATGATGAACGCCCTGGAGGTGATGGCTTGTTATCATGGAAGGTCATTAATACTGGCACAGCCACCGCACAAGCAGGTTGGGACTTAAATTTAATATTATCCAAAGATAATCAACTTGATGTAGATGACAAACTGGTTTTTTATGAAACCATAGACTCTTCTACGATTAAAACAGGTCATAGTTTAGTAAGAAGTGAAGCAAACAATAATCGTTCAACCTTTAAATTTCCAGAAGATCTCACTGATGGAAACTACTATATGGGACTATGGATTGATGATCGCAATGTTATCAAAGAATCCAATGAAAACGATAATAAGTCTATGGGAAGTGGACGTGTAACAATACACAATACATTACCTGATATCAGTATTTACACTTGGGGAGCAGATTGGGACAATGCTGGTAATGGAATATTGACTTATCAAATAGATAATCAAGGTGTAGCAACGTTACCAAGTGGTTGGGATGTCAATCTTGTATTATCTTCAAGCTTGCCCCCTACTTCAAATAATAGTTATTATTTGTTTTATGAAACAACAAGTTTTGAGTTAGCTTCAGGTAATAATGTTTATCGTGACTTCAGTAATCCTGCCTATTTTAAGATTAATTATACGCAAGATGGTGATAAAATTCCCGATGGTGTTTACTATATGTCATTATGGGGAGATGACCTTAGCAAGATAGCAGAAAGCAATGAAAGCAATAATGTATCAACAGGTAATAATACCGTTAGTATTTCAAATGGACGTTCTGCAAGGAAAACTCAAAATAATGTTAAGAATAATACTAAGAATTTTTCTATGAATGGTAAAAAACTGCCTAATAGAAGCACATTGATAAAACGAATCGAGCTACGCACATTACCATCGGGTCGTCGTCAAATGCGTGTATTAAAAACTTCTGTTGCCGCAAAGGGTAATAATTCACAACAGGAGAGAAAAGATAAAGTCATGAAAGCTGCTGATGTTGCTATTTTCCCTGTTCAAAAAAGTATTCCAATGCCTAAAATTTCAAAACAACTATCAGGGGTTAAGTAAGCAATATGATGAAATGGAAAACTATTGGTAGTTTCTTGTTTTTTTTAATATTTTTATTAGCAGGTTGTGGTGGTGTGAATCCCAACTCTACGACAAAAATAGAACCTTCTGCAAAATCAGCAAGCAAGAATACATCAGCTCCACCAGTAGGCATGGTCAACCCAGCATTAAAATATTGTACTGATCACGGACATCAATTAGTGCCAGTAAAAGATGGTAGTATTGTTCGTTATTATTTATGCATTAATGATTCAGCTCATAAAAAATGTTCTGCTAACGCTTATTATCGTGGTGATTGTTTTTTATAAGCTATTTTCAACCATAACGGGAATAGTGTTTAGTGATGAACGCTTCTTTTTTTCAAGTTGCTTGTCGATTATATTTTTAAAGGCGATTAGAAACCCCATGCCTAGAAAAGCGCCGGGAGGGAGAATAGCTAATAGGAAGCCTTTATAATCCTCAAAAACATGAATTGTTAAGTTTTTTGCGCTTTCGCCAAACATAACCTCTGCATTTGCAAACAGTGTGCCACTGCCAATGAGTTCACGCATGGCGGAGAGTGTGATTAACACTAGTGTAAAACCAATCCCCATCATTATGCCATCAACAATGGCGGGAAGGAGTGTGTTTCGCGAGGCATAGGCTTCTGCTCTGCCAATAATGGCGCAGTTGGTGACAATCAAGGGGATGAAGATACCAAGCACTGAATGTAATTGTGGTACCCATGCATTCATCAGTAAATCAATCACGGTGACATTGGATGCGATCACTAATACATAAAAAGGAATGCGGATTTCTTTACGTACCCAGTTTCGGCTAAAGGAGATGGAGGCATTGGAAATAACCAGTGTTACCAGTGTGGCTATGCCTAATCCTATACCGTTCACCACATTATTGGTAACAGCTAATAAGGGACAAAGCCCTAATAGCTGAACTAATCCCGGGTTGTTATGCCATAAACCATCTTTTATTAATTGAAAATAATCAACGCTAGGAGACTGCTTTGTCTGTTCTTGGCTCATTCTATTTTACCTCCTCATTTTTTTGATGGGGTGTTTTAGTTGTTATAGCGTCATTAAATAAATCTTGCATATTTTTACTAGCATATATCAAAACATCTTCAATTAGTCCAACAATGGCACGCGGGGTAATGGTTGCACCTGTAAACTGATCAAAGTCGCCTCCATCGCGTTTGACTGCCCATGATTTACTATCTGGATTATTTAGAGATTTTCCTTTAAAACCTAATATCCAATCACTTTTGGCAACTTCTATTTTATCACCTAACCCTGGTGTTTCTTTGTGTTCAACAACCCGTACACCTGTTAGATGTTGGTCGTCATAATTAACCGCAATCAGTAAAGTAATCGCACCACCATAACCTTGTAACGTCGTTGCTCTAAAAATAGCAGCAACGGGTTTACCTTGTTTAGATTTTGCAAGATAAACAGTGACATCTTTTTCTAATCCTATTTCATCGGCAGGAATGATTTTATTATCTACATTTAAATCATTGCTATAGCGGGCGATATCTAAGACTTGATTCCATTTTTTTTGTAATTGCAGACGTTGATTTTCGGCGATTTGATCTTTGGTGATTAAATTGGCAGTGGCAACAAATAACACCCCAATCAGCGCATAAAAGCCTAATAATAGACTCGATTTACGCATCGCGTTGAATAATCGTTTCATGATTTCTTTCCTGATTTTGCACCAAAGACAGGTGGTTGAGTGAAATAATCAATCATTGGAACCGACATATTCATAATTAAAACTGAAAATGCAACTGCATCAGGATAATTTCCCCATGTACGAATCACATAAATAAAAAAGCCAATACTTGCTCCATAAAATAACTGTCCACGCGGAGTAGTAGAGGCAGAAACAGGATCGGTTGCAATAAAAAAAGCACCTAACATAGTTGCGCCACTGAATAGATGAAATAAGGATGACGGATGTGTATCAGGTTCTATCCAACCAAAAATTGTAGCTGTCACAGCAAGCGTAAGCAATAAAGAGACAGGAATACGCCAAGTAATAATCCCTTTATACAAAAGCCATAAACCACCAATTAAATAGCTTAAACTGATCCATTCCCATGCTTTTCCTGAAACTAAACCATAGGGACGGGTTTGCATAATTTCTGAGAAATAATGCCCTGCTTTTAACGCTATTTTTACATCATCTAATGGGGTTGCCATTGTCATTGCATCCCATTGATCTAGGTTGTAGAAAGCCTCAAATCCATTAAAAACAATACGCAAGGAGTCTAATAAAGAGGGTAAATAGCCATCCATAAAATGAGGGCGAATCCATTGTGTCATTTCCAAAGGAAAGGAAACAATTAATACTGCAAAACCAATCATAGCAGGGTTAAAAGGATTGTAGCCTAAGCCACCATAAAGATGTTTTGCAATTACAATAGCGAAGAATAAACCTACCATTAAAATCCACCAAGGGGAAAGTGGCGGTATAGTTAGTGCAAATAAACAAGCGGTGACAACAGCACTGTAGTCGGATAAAAAAGGTTTAATAGGACGTTTGCGTAACCACAGTGATATGATTTCAAAACCCAATGCAATGACAATAGCCAGGATAATATTGATCAATACGCCCCAGCCATAAAAAAAGAACATCACCGCTATACCAGGAATCAGTGCATATAACAC
>WGBH01000441.1 GCA_015494435.1 Thiotrichaceae bacterium
CCTCTTATCTAAGAGGGACTTATTGAGCAACGAAAAAAATAAAAGCAAGCAATGGATTAGCGATAGGCGCATCCATTTAACAAAGCGTATACATAAGTTCAAGATGACACTGAAATGGGTGGCAAAATCGTATACTTCTAAAATGCTGTGGGATGGTTCAATACTGGATAACCTTGGAGGGAAATCTTCAATTCTCTTCAAAGGCATCCGTGTTGGACGTAACGTTCATGGTAGTCGGAATATCCTGATTCGGTTTTTAACTAACGTTCTGGAAGTCACAGAACTCAGGGAAGCTCACTCCCTAATCAGAACCAATAGCGCAATATTTAAACAAAATATCGGCAATTTTGGCGGTTTTAAGTGAGAGGATAATAAAATATGCCTTGGACTGATCCACGACCTATGTCGCCTCATTTACAAATTTATCGAATGCCGATTACCGCAGTGCTCTCCGTTTTGCATCGTGGTACAGGGGTTGTTTTATTTTTAGGTCTATTATTGATGATAACGGTGTTAGCCTTTATTGCCAGTGGTGAAGATAGTTGGTTAATTATGCAGGGATTTTTATCCAGTTGGTTTGGATATCTGCTTTTATTTGGCTTCACTTTCTCGCTTTATTATCACCTGTGTAATGGTATTCAGCATCTATTATGGAATGTTGGCAAAGGTTTATCCATTTTATCCGTGCATAAATCGGCGACTATCGTGCTGATAACTTCTGTGCTTCTCACCTTGCTAACATGGATAACCGCTTTACGATGAAAAGCCTACGCTTTTTGGGGACGAAGAAAGTTAAGAGCTTTGCTGATGCAACCCATCATTTTTGGCGACAACGCCTGACCGCTTTAGCCTTAATACCATTAACGCTTTGGTTTTGCTTTAATATCGCCCTACTTCCTAGCACAAATTATGCCGCTATCATTGAGTGGCTACAGTCTCCTTTTAATGCCCTGATGATGATTTTAGTGGTATTTCTCTCCTTTTGGCATCTTCATTTGGGATTGCAAGTGATTATTGAAGATTATATGGCGCATTCTAGCTATCGTCTCGTTGCAATATTATCTATCAAACTTATCAGTTACTTTATGATGCTACTCAGTGTTTATTTAATCCTTAAAATAGCGTTGGCAGGAACTTAAAATGCAAATAGGAGCGTATAAAATCATAGAGCATCAATACGATGTGGTGATTGTGGGTGCAGGAGGTGCAGGTTTACGTTCAGCACTGGGTATGGCAAGCGCAGGTTTAAGTACGGCTTGTATTAGCAAAGTTTTTCCTACTCGTAGCCATACTGTTGCGGCTCAAGGTGGTATGTCCGCTGCTTTAGGCAATATGGGCGAAGACAGTTGGCAATGGCATCGATACGACACCATAAAAGGTTCAGATTGGCTGGGGGATCAAGATGCCATTGAATATATGTGCCGTGAAGCTGCCGCCGCTGTGATTGAATTAGAGCATTTTGGTGTACCTTTTTCACGCACTGAAGAGGGAAAAATCTATCAACGTCCTTTTGGTGGCATGACCACACATAATGGGGAAGGTATCGCACAACGCACCTGTGCCGCTGCTGATCGCACAGGTCATGCTATTTTACACACGTTGTATCAACAAGCGTTAAAACATAAAGCCGAATTTTTTATTGAATACTTTGCGACTGATTTAATCATGGAAGAAGGGGCTTGCAAAGGTGTTATGGCATGGGATTTAACCACGGGGGAGTTACACTGCTTCCGTGGGCATCAAACTGTATTAGCAACGGGAGGATGTGGACGGGTGTTTTTCTCAGCGACTTCTGCACATACTTGTACGGGCGATGGTGGTGGGATGGTATTACGTGCAGGATTGCCATTGCAAGATATGGAATTTGTGCAATTTCATCCGACAGGTGTTTATGGTGCAGGTGTTTTAATTACAGAGGGTGTACGCGGCGAAGGTGGTTATCTTACTAATGCTAAAGGTGAGCGTTTTATGGAGCGTTATGCACCTAATGCTAAAGATTTAGCCTCACGCGATGTAGTCTCACGTGCAATGACCATGGAAATTAACGCAGGCAATGGTGTGGGAGAAAACAAAGATCATATTTTCCTCAATCTACAACATTTAGAGGCTGATGTAATTAAAGAGCGTCTCCCTGGCATTGCTGAAAGTGCTCGTATTTTTGCAGGCGTTGATGTGACTAAACACCCTATCCCTGTGCTACCAACTGTGCATTACAATATGGGTGGTATTCCAACCAATCATCATGGTGAAGTGGTAACATTAGAAGACGATAATCCCGATAGCATTGTTAAAGGGCTAATGGCAATCGGTGAAGCGGCCTGTGTTTCTGTGCATGGGGCAAACCGTTTAGGTTCTAATTCACTGTTAGATATTATTGTCTTTGGACGCGCATCCGCCCTACGTACCGCTGAAATTATTAAACCCCATACACCCCATCAACCTTTACGACAAGGCACGTTTGAAGATTTATTAAAACACTTTGATACTCTCCGTCATGCTTCAGGCAAACACTCCACCGCTAGCATCCGAGACAAAATGCAACGCACCATGCAACAATATGCAGCTGTCTTTCGCACAGCTAATAGCCTAGAGCAAGGTTTAGAGCAAATGCAGGATATCTTTACTCGCTTTGAAAATGTTGGTATTACAGACCGAGGGATGCAGTGGAATAGCGACCTCTTAGAAACATTTGAGTTAGAAAATTTATTACTACAAGCACAAACGATTATAGCAGGTGCATTAAGACGCGAAGAAAGTCGAGGCGGTCATGCGCGTGAAGACTTCCCTGATCGAAACGATAAAGATTGGATGCAACACACCTTAGCATGGGTTGATAAAAAGGGGGCAGTACGCTTTGATGCACGCCCTGTCCGTATGACGACATTAAGTGATGATTGCGAGGTTATTCCCCCCATGAAACGGGTTTATTAGGAATTTCCTTAATCAATACCATCGACAAAAAGAGCAAAATCATGGCTGAATTTAGATTACCCATCAACTCGATTATAAAATCAGGCAAGCAATACAAAGCCTCAACAAATGCGAAAAACATCAAAACATTTATTGTCTATCGCTATGATCCCACATCAGGTGAAAACCCACGCACTGATAGCTTTGAAATTGACACAGATAACTGTGGTCCAATGGTTTTGGACGCATTATTAAAAATCAAAGATGAAATTGATGCCAGTTTAACCCTACGTCGCTCCTGTCGTGAAGGAATTTGCGGCTCCTGCTCCATGAATATTGATGGTCGCAACACCCTCGCCTGCACCAAAGCAATTGCTGATATTAACGGCGATATAACAATATACCCCCTACCCCATCAACCAGTTATCAAAGATTTAGTCTCTGATTTAAGTCATTTCTATGCACAATATGCCTCCATCAAACCGTGGATGAAAACTAACACCCCTGCTTCTCCTAATAAAGAACGTCTACAATCTAAACAAGAACATGCAAAATTGGACGGTTTATACGAATGTATTTTATGCGCCTGTTGTTCAACCAGTTGCCCTAGTTATTGGTGGAATAGTGACCGTTATCTTGGGCCTGCTACCTTATTAAATGCCTACCGTTGGATTAGTGACTCCCGTGATGAAGCCACTAACGAGCGTTTAGATGCGCTTGAAGACTCATTTAAACTATACCGTTGCCACACCATTATGAACTGCGCTGAAGCCTGTCCTAAAGATCTAAACCCTGCTCAAGCGATTATAAAAATCAAGCAGTTATTGGTTAAGCGTAAATTTTAATGTCAAAACTATCCCAATTAAAATGGCAATGTAGACGTGGGGTAAAAGAATTAGACCTTGTTTTAAATCACTACCTTGAGCAAGATTATCGAATCGCCAACGAGCAAGAACAAACAGCGTTTAAGCGATTGCTTACACTAGAAGATCCTATTTTATTTGATCTTATTTTGGGGAATATATTAGCCGATAACGAGGCTCAACAATCGTTACTAAAAAAACTACAAAACTATGTATTTTCACTGGACAATTGATATTATCTGGTAAATCATACCGTTCGGTATAAAAAATTTTTTAAATAGATCTTTACATTCAAATAATTACGGGCTAACAATCATTCTATTTTTTCCAATGATGGTAGCAGAATAATTATGGTTATTAGCCTTTGTATAACTGGAGACAATAATGCCCTTTCCTGATGCATTTTATCGTTGGAGACCTCATCCTTGGCATGGTATTGAAATAGGTGATAACGCACCTTCTGTGGTCACAGCTTACATCGAAATTACACCTTTTGATTCTGTCAAATATGAATCTGATAAAAAAACGGGTTATTTACGTGTAGATCGTCCACAAAGAACATCCTCTCAGCCCCCTTCATTATATGGTTTTATTCCTAGAACCTATTGTGGCTCTCGGGTAGCGAATTTAATGGAAGGACATAATGTGAAAGGAGATAAAGATCCTTTAGATATTTGTGTGATTTCAGAACGTCCTATTAACCATGCGGATATTATTTTAAATGCGCGTGTCGTAGGTGGATTACCAATGGTTGATGATGGAGAAGCAGATGATAAAATCATTGCTGTTCTCGAAGCCGATCATGTTTGGTCAGGGGCAAATGATATTAGCGATTTACCTGATATTGTGATTGAGCGTTTAAAACATTATTTTTGTACCTATAAACTACAACCTACAAAAGAAACCTCTGTTTCTATTGGTGAGGCCTATGGTCGAGAGCGTGCTGAAAAAGTGGTTGAAGCATCCATGCTAGACTATCAAGAACGCTATGGAGAATAGAGATTCAATACAAATGAAACAAATTAGCAGTATGTCACCACAAAAAGCTTATGAATTATTAAAAAATAATCCCAATGCAAAGCTAATAGATATTCGCTCCTCGATGGAGTTTTTATTTGTAGGACATCCTGTGGGTGCTATTCATATTGCATGGATTGATGATCCCGAGTGGTCTATCAATCCTTATTTTGCAGAAGAAGTTGCGAATGCGATGAGCAAAAACGACAATAATAGGCCTTTGGATAATCCTGTTGTTTTAATTTGTCGTAGTGGAGTTCGTACCCTTCATGCAGCTAAAGCATTAATAGAGGCGAACTTTACCCAAATCGTCCAGATAGAAGAAGGCTTTGAAGGGGGGCGTGATGATAGTTTTCAACGCAGCACATTAGGTGGCTGGCGTTATCATGGTTTACCTTGGGAGCAGTGTTAAAATAATGGTTGTTAATTTTATATCCGTTGTCTTACGACCTCATATAAACACACCCCTGTTGCAACAGACACATTAAGGTTAGAGACTTTACCCGCCATTGGGATTGAGATTAAATGATCACAATGTTCTTCTGTTAAACGTCGCAAGCCTTTTCCTTCTGCGCCCATAACAATAGCCGTTGCTACCTTATAATCTCCTGCATATAAATCTTCAGTGGCTTTATCACTGGTTCCTGTGATCCATACACCCGCATCTTTTAATAAATCCATGGTTCGTACAAGATTCGTCACTTGCACAAAAGGAATGTTTTCAGCCGCACCAGAGGCGACTTTACGTGCAATGGATGTCAACCCTGCCGCTTTATCTTTCGGTGCAATAACAGCATCAACCCCCGCTCCCTCGGCAGTGCGTAAACAAGCCCCTAGATTATGGGGATCAGTAACACCGTCTAAAATCAATAGTAAAGCAGGTCTATCTAACTCGCTAAGAAGATTAAACAAGGCATTATCATCCCATGCTTTAGGTGCATTATATTGTGCAACAACCCCCTGATGCTGACGAGATTTAGCTAATTTATCCAACTGATTCATACTGGCTTTATGAAGCATTAAGCCACGTTGTTGCACTTGCAAGGCTAAATTAAGCACTCGTTGATTACGCTTAGATTCAGCAATCCAGACCTGTAAAACATTATCAGGGTCGTTTTCTAATGCACTTTGTACTGCATGAATGCCATTAAGGATTGTTTTCATTTTTTCTTGCTGACTTTCTTTCTATTATTTTTTCTAGGATCTCTTAGCTTTTTTAGCTTTGTCTCTTTTGGTTTTGCTAGGATAAAATCAATTTTTCGCTCTTCCAAATCCACTCGTGCAACCACGATTTGAATAGAATCCCCTAAATTGTATCTTTTACCACTGCTTTCCCCTGTTAAACGATGACGTGTCGCATCAAAATGGTAATAATCACTCGTCAGTGCGGTCACATGCACTAGACCTTCAATATAAACATCATTTAGCTCAACAAACAAGCCAAACCCTGTCACTGCTGAAATAACCCCTGTAAAGGTTTCGCCAATTTTATCTAGCATATATTCAGCTTTTAGCCATGCGATTACATCACGAGAGGCATCATCAGCGCGTCGTTCATTCGCTGAACAATGCTCACCTAATGCTTTCATATCCGCATGATTATACTGATATGATTTTACAGCATGACCTTGGATAATATGTCGAATAGCGCGATGCACTAATAAATCAGGATAACGGCGAATGGGCGAGGTAAAATGTGCATAGTCTGGTTGTGCTAAACCAAAATGATAGGTTGCCTCTGGTTTATCAACATTCACTGGTGCATACACGGCACGCGATAATGAGCGCAATAATACCGTTTGGATCAGATGTGCATCAGGTCGATCACTTACATTTGCTAATAAATTAGCATAGTCCTTCGGTTGTGGTTTATCCCCGCCACCTAAGGTTAATCCTAAGCCTCTTAAAAACTGATGTACTTTTTCAACTCCTTCTTGGTCGGGACCTTCATGCACACGATGTAAAGCAGGTATTTTATGTTCTTTTAGAAAACGTGCTGAACAGACATTAGCAACAATCATACATTCTTCAATAATCTTATGTGCATCATTACGTTCGGTTGGCAATATACTTTCAATTTTACGATCATCACCAAAAATAATTTGTGTTTCAGTCGTTTCAAAATCCATTGAGCCACGTTCATCACGAGCGACACGCAAGACCGCATAGAGTGAATAAAGATCATCCAAATGACGTACAATATGACGGTATTCATCACGTAATGTTTCATCATGATCAACCACAATGGCGGCCATTTTATTATAGGTCAAACGTGCAAATGAATGCATAACCCCTTCTAGGAATTCATAATCAATGATTTCACCTTGCGGACTAATCAATATTGAACAGACCATGCAGAGGCGATCAACCTCAGGGTTGAGTGAACATAAACCGTTTGAAATAACCTCTGGTAACATTGGAATCACTTCAGCAGGAAAATAAACGGAGGTAGAACGATTCCATGCTTCTTTATCTAATTCACTAGCAATAGGCACATAATGAGAAACATCTGCAATCGCAACCACTAAACGCCAATTATCACCTTCACGCTGGCAAAAAACCGCATCATCAAAATCACGCGAATCTTCACCATCAATGGTCACTAATGGGACAGCTCGAAAATCATAACGCGTTTCTTTCTCTTCATCCGTTACTTCAGTCCCAAGCTTATCAACTTCAGCCTTTACTTTCTCTGACCATGTATGCGGTAAATCATAAGAACGAAGTGCAATATCAATTTCCATTCCAGGGGCCATATGATCACCAAGGATTTCGACAATTTTACCAATGGCTTGGTGATGTACGGTTGGATGTTGGATAATAGCCGCCACTACAATCTGTCCATTCTTTGCATTGTGATTATTCTCTGTAGAAATCACTATATCTTGAGTAATACGGGAATTATCAGGGTGAACAAACCCGATACTACCGCCCTCCCCTCTAAAATACCGGCCAACCACCTGCTCGGTATTACGCTCTACTACTTCAACAATTGCACCCTCTTTGCGCCCACGACGGTCAATTTCTTTCACCATTGCTAGCACTTTATCGCCATGCATTACCTTACGCATTTGCTGGGCATGTAAAAACAGATCAACGCCACCATCATCAGGAATTAAAAAACCAAAGCCATCGGGGTGTCCAACAACCTGTCCTGCTATTAAATCGGCTTTTTGAATCGGAATATATTCTCTACGGCGGTTGTATATGATTTGTCCATCTCGCTGCATCGCACGCAAACGATATTTCATTGGCTCTAAGTCTTTAGGATCCGATAACCCAAGTTCGTTTGCCAACTCTCTAAAACCTAATGGCTTTGAACTTTTATTTAATATTTCAAGCATGAGTTCCCGACTTGGGATAGGACGACCGTATTTTTCTGCTTCGCGTTTTTGATATGGATCAATATATTTTTTCAAAATTAAAATTATCTTTGTTTATCTATAAAAAGGCGCATTCTACTCTATCCAGAGCGATTAAAACACATTTACATTTTAGGTGAAAAATAAGGTTTTCAAGGCTAAACCAGGATCATCAGAGCGCATAAATGCCTCACCCACTAAGAATGAATCAATTTTGTTATGACGCATTATTTTTATATCATCAAGTGTATGGATGCCACTTTCTGTCACTACAATACGATCATCAGGAATCAAGGATAGCAACTCGATGGTTGTTTCTAAACGTGTTTCAAAGGTACGCAAATTACGGTTATTAATCCCAATTAAAGTTGCTTCGAGTGGTAAAGAACGTAATAATTCTTCTTTGTTATGTACTTCAATTAAAACATCCATCCCCAGCTTGCGTGCTAGAGTGTAGAGACGCCATAGATTGTCATCTTCTAAAATAGAAACAATTAATAAAATACAATCCGCACCGATTGCTCTAGCTTCATACACTTGATACGGCTCTAAAATAAAGTCCTTACGGATCACAGGTAAATCACAAGCCGCTCTTGCCTGTTGTAAGTATTCTTCTGAACCTTGAAAAAAATCTTTATCGGTTAATACTGAAAGGCAACTTGCTCCGCCTTTTTC
>WGBH01000442.1 GCA_015494435.1 Thiotrichaceae bacterium
AGTTTTCTCACACTTAAATTTGCCATGAATTATTCCTTGAGATATTAATTATGTAACTGATGTTACGCGGATAAAAAAAATATCATATATTTTTCCTCCGCCCGATGCGTTAGCGAGGCGGAGCCAAAATTCCCATTCTCTTGGGTAAAGCGCAGGAGTAAGTTGTAGCCTTTGTAGGAAAGAAAGCAAATGAATCCAAACTTAAAAAGGCTACGAAAACTTTCACTGATATTTAAATGGGCGACTGCGTAACATCAGTTATTTAATCCTGAGTCCTATACATCAACACTGTGTTATAATATTCTACATTCAGATAAGAAAGTTCATCAATATAGATAAGTAGAAGGACATAACAAATCTAACAAACTTTTCGCTATTTATTTTTCGATATTCAAGGCATTGTTGAGGCGCATAGCAGGCTACGCAACGATAACGCAGAAGATCGAAAAATAAACAAGCAAAATGTTAGATTTATTGTGTCCTTCTGCTTATAGCGTTTCTCTTAAAAGCAGGTTATTGCTTAATCCTCAGGTCGCATATGCGGGAATAAAATCACATCACGAATGGAGGCAGAGTCTGTAAACAGCATCACCAAACGATCAATACCAATCCCCTCGCCTGCGGTTGGAGGAAGACCGTATTCTAAGGCGCGAATATAATCATCATCGTAATGCATTGCCTCATCATCTCCTGCTTCTTTTTCTGATACTTGCTTTTTAAAGCGTTCGGCTTGGTCTTCTGCATCATTTAATTCAGAGAAACCATTGGCTAATTCACGCCCACCGACGAAGAATTCGAAACGGTCGGTAATAAAACCATTATCATCGTTGCGTCTTGCTAAGGGAGATACCTCAGCAGGGTATTCAGTAATAAAGGTTGGTTGCATCAAACGATGTTCAACGGTTTTTTCAAATATTTCTATTTGTAGTTTGCCTAATCCCCAATACTCTTCAATTTTAATATCCAATGATTCTGCTAATTTTTGCGCTCTATATTCAGTATCGAGATCATTTTCGGTAATATTTTCATTAAAATGCAAAATGGATTCTTTAACCGACATACGCACAAAAGGCTTACCAAAATCATAGACATCACCTTGATAAGTGACTTCTGCTGAACCCAATAAATCAATCGCAATACCTTTCATTAAGGCTTCAGTAATATCAATTAAATCATGATAGGTTGCATAGGCTTGATAGAATTCAATCATAGTGAATTCGGGGTTATGGCGTATTGAAAGCCCTTCATTGCGAAAATTACGGTTAATCTCAAATACGCGCTCAAAACCACCGACAACTAAGCGTTTTAAATATAATTCAGGTGCGATACGCATATACATATCAATACCTAAGGCGTTATGATGGGTCTCAAAGGGGCGCGCGGTTGCTCCACCTGGAATCACTTGCAACATAGGTGTTTCTACTTCCATATAATCTCTTTGGGTGAAAAAATCACGGATATAAGCAACAATTTTCGAACGCATTCTAAAAGTATGACGTGTTTCTTCACTCATAATTAAATCAAGATAACGCTGTCGATAACGTTGCTCATGATCGGTGAGACCGTGGAATTTTTCAGGCAATGGACGCAATGATTTGGTCAATAATTGCAAATTATCCAGTTTTACTGATAATTCACCTTTATTGGTTTTAAATAATTTACCTCTTGCACCCACAATATCGCCAATATCCCAACCTTTAAACGCATTGTAAAGTTCATCGCCGAGCAGATTTTTTTGCACATAAAGCTGAATACGCCCTGACATATCGGAGATAGTAATAAAACTTGCTTTACCCATCACTCGCTTAAGCATTATGCGCCCTGCAATGCTGACTATGACTTCATTTTCTTCAAACCACGGCTTATCTTTTTCCGCATAGAGTGTCTGCAAGGTTTGAGCATAGTGTTCACGCTTAAATTTATTTGGAAAGGCAATCCCTTGTTTTCTTATCGCTGCTAATTTTTCACGGCGCCGACTAATGAGTTGATTTTCATCTTGTATCACTTCTTCGGTATTATTTTCTATATTCATTTTTTCTCCAGTAGCCTATTTATTGTTATCAAAACGGGTGGATTATTGAATCCTTGTTCCTAGGAAGTTCCCTATAGACCCGCTTTAAGGCTAGCTTCTATAAATTGATCTAAAGCGCCATCTAAGACAGCTTGTGTATTACCTGTTTCTACATTAGTGCGTAAATCTTTAATCCTTGAGGCATCTAACACATAAGATCGAATTTGACTCCCCCAGCCTATATCCGACTTGCTGTCTTCTAATACCTTCGTTTCTTGATTACGTTTTTGAATCTCTAATTCATACAATTTAGATTTCAATTGCTTCATGGCTGATGCTTTATTTTGATGTTGGGAACGTCCATTTTGACACTGAACCACTGTATTTGTTGGTAAATGGGTAATCCTTACGGCTGATTCTGTTTTATTGACATGCTGACCACCTGCACCTGAGGCGCGATACACATCAATACGCAAATCAGAAGGATCAATATCAATTTCGATATCATCATCAATTTCTGGTGAAACAAAGACCGCACAAAAAGAGGTATGGCGACGACCTCCTGAGTCAAACGGGGATTTACGCACTAAACGATGTACGCCAATTTCAGTACGCAACCAGCCATAAGCGTATTCACCTGTGAATTTAACCGTTGCCGATTTAATCCCTGCAACATCCCCTGCGGAGGCCTCCATTAACTCAACTTTAAAGCCTTTTGCTTCACCCCAGCGCAAATACATGCGTAAAACCATTTCAGCCCAGTCTTGAGCTTCTGTTCCACCTGAGCCTGATTGTATATCCAAAAAAGCATTATTTACATCCACTTCACCTGAAAACATACGTTGGAATTCAAGTTTTTCTACTGAGCTTTTGTATTGATAAATATCATTAGTCACAGAATCGACCATTTCTTGGTCATTTTCCATTTCTGACATTTCTAATAATTCATGCCCATCTATTAAACCTGTTTCCAGCTTATCAACATTAAGTACTATATTCTCAAGAGTAGTACGAAGTTTGCCTAATTGCTGAGCTTTTTCTGGATTATTCCAAATATCAGGGTCTTCTAACTCTCTCGTTGTTTCTTCAAGCTGCTCTTTTTTCTCATCATAGTCAAAGATGCCTCCTCAACGCAGTGACACGCTGTTGCAGATTTTTTATAAGAGTGTAAACAGGATTCAATTCCATAATATGTTTTGCGGTTAAATCTAAAAGCCCGCAATCATACAGGATAGCATTGGAAAGTTTAAACTAATAAAGCTATTGATATCATTTTTAAATTTTTTATGGAAAATTTGTAAAGTTTGCGTTTATTTAATAAATCTCAGTAGAGGATGCCTTTTGATAAACTTAAATCAGGTAGATTTGAACTCCAATACTTGGGTTATGTATTTTGCCAAAAAAGATGCATTAATCTATTTTTACCTTGTAATTCAT
>WGBH01000443.1 GCA_015494435.1 Thiotrichaceae bacterium
ATGATGAGGGTGCTTTAGACCCAATAGAAGCTAAAGAAACCGTTGATCTTGTTGCTAGTAAGGCAGATGAAGCAAGTGAAATAATGCATGGCACAGAAGAAAAATTAGAAGAGGCGTTCACTGAAAAACTTGATAAATTAACGCATGATGACGTTGCTTTAGACTCTGTAGAAAATAAAGAAACCGTTGCAAAAGACATGAATATTGATACGGGTGTAGAGCAAACAGATTTGGTGGATGAAAAAAGCCAAGATATTGATGCTTCCGTAGATTCAAGCGATTCAAGCGATAATCATGCACCCTCATTATCAGATATGGCAAAAACAGCTGCCGTAGCAGTAGGTACAAGTGTTGCGGCAAAAGTGAGGATGGATGTTCTTGATGCTCAAACAGATAAGGATAACGTACAAAAAGAGACCCTTGCCGATATTACTAGTGGTGAATCTACTGTTGACCTTGTAGCCAATGAAGAAAATAAAGCAAGTGAAACGATGAGCGACACAGAGGAAAAATTAGAAGTGGCGTTCACTGAAAAACTAGATAAATTAACAGATGATGAGGGTGCTTTAAACCCAATAGAAGCTAAAGAAACCGTTGACCTTGTTGCTAGTAAGGCAGATGAAGCAAGTGAAATAATGAACGGCACAGAAGAAAAATTAGAAGTGGCATTTACTGAAAAACTAGATAAATTAACAGATGACAAAGAGATTGTTGAGCTTGCAACCAATAAAGCAAACGAGGCAAGTGAAAAAATGAGTGGTACAGAGGAAAATTCTTTAGGTGTGGTATTTCGTCGTCGTAATATGCGTCGATTTAGATCTCTTAGAAGATAAAATTAATCCAATGGGTAGATTTATTATTTAAAATTTCCTTATACTCCAGAGTAAATTTTTACTCTGGATTTATTGTGTATAAAACTATCTATCAACTCTTCCGTCCTCTCTTATTTTTATTCTCCGCTGAAAGATCCCATCATTTAACCTTGAAGACCTTACAGCTTTCTTCTCAGTTAGGTTTATTAAAACTTTCTACAAAAAAAATAAAGACCACTTCTATTAAAGTCATGGGGATAACATTCCCTAATCAAGTCGGTTTAGCCGCAGGTTTAGATAAAAATGGTGATTATCTCATCGCATTATCACAGCTAGGTTTTGGTTTTGTAGAAATAGGCACTATTACACCGCGTCCCCAGCTTGGTAATCCCTCACCGCGTTTATTTCGCCTTCCTAAAGCGAAAGCGATTATCAATCGTATGGGATTTAATAATTTGGGTATAAAACACCTTTTAGAACAAGTCAAACAGGTACGTCAAAGCGGTCACAAAGGCATTATTGGGATTAATATAGGTAAAAATTTTGATACCGCAGTAGAAAATGCAGTGGATGATTATCTGATTTGTTTACAAGCTGCTTATCTATTTGCAGACTATATCACCGTTAATATTTCATCACCTAACACCCCTGATCTGCGTAAGTTGCAATATGGGGAAGAATTAAACTCTCTATTATTTGCTCTAAAGAAAAAGCAATTAGAACTCTCTGAAAAATATAATCATTATGTGCCACTTGCGGTTAAAGTCGCACCTGATTTAAGTCCTAATGAAGTGAAGTTTATCGCTGAAACATTATTGAATAATAAAATAGATGCTTTAATTGCAACCAATACCACTTTATCACGCAATGCGGTAAAAGGATTGCAATATGCTAATGAAGCAGGTGGTTTGAGTGGTGAGCCTGTTCGTGAAGCATCGACACAAATCATCGCGCAATTTGCATCATTTTTAGGAGATGAAATTCCGATTATTGGTGTTGGAGGCATTATCTGTGGAGAGGATGCCGTTGAAAAAATAAAAGCAGGTGCTAAATTAGTCCAACTTTTTTCAGGGCTTGTTTATCAAGGCCCTGCATTAGTAACAGAATGTATACAGGCTTTAGAGAATGACTATGAGCATCAAACAAAAATCTAATCCTCCCTTAATTATGGGGATTTTAAATATTACCCCCGATAGTTTTTCAGATGGTGGTAAATACAATCATCCTGATTTAGCATTGCAACATGCATTAAGAATGATAGAGCAGGGCGCTAATATTATTGATATTGGAGGGGAATCAACGCGTCCAGGTGCTGATATTGTAAGTGAACAACTACAACTGCAACGAGTGCTTCCTGTGGTTAGATTATTAAGAGAAAATATTCCTCAACATATATTAATAAGTATTGATACCACTAATGTAAACGTTGCTAAAGCAGCAATAGAAGCAGGAGCTAACTGGATTAATGATGTCTCAGCCGCCGAAGATTCACCCGATATGTTAGCATTAGCAGCAAAAAAGCAATGTACTATCGTATTAATGCATCGGCAGGGAGTCTCTGCTACCATGCAAGACAACCCTCAATATAATAATGTCTCTAAAGAAGTTGCTAACTATTTACAAAAGCGCGCCCAAATTGCACGTGATACGGGTATTTTAGCAAAGAACATTATTCTTGATCCTGGAATTGGTTTTGGTAAAACCTTTGAGCATAATATTAGCCTTATGGCTAATTTACCTTCACTAGTAGCTTTAGGTTATAAAATATTACTAGGGACAAGTCGCAAACGATTCTTAAGTGAAATTTGTCAACAGCCAAGTTCCCCTAAACTTGCCGCTGCAACGAGTGCAACAACCACACTAGGTATTATAGCAGGTGTGAGTATTTTTAGAGTGCACGACGTATTAGAAAACCGTCAAGCAGTAGACGTTACTTGGGAAATTATTAATCAATAGTCAGAGATAAGAGAAAAATAGTTTTTTATTAACAAAATTGTTTATTCTGAACCTTACTTCTTTATGCAAATACAAAAATCACTTATAAATTTAGCTTATGAATAAAGTTAAGAAGCCATACTGATTAAAAATGAGGACTAGAAATGAAATTAACAAAATCGATTGCATCATTTTATATAGGTTTAGCACTAATGGGGTGTGATAATAACACCACTTCTACTCATGATGATGCCACTACAACATCATCAAATAAAAAATTTAAAACAGTAACAGCATTAAGATATATTATAGAAAATCATAAAAAGCTAACAGATAAAGATATTGCAAAGTATCTCAAATCACTAAATGATACCGACAAATCAACACTTAAGACATTTGATGCATTTGGTTCATATCTTCAATATCGTGCTTGTAGGGTTGATAATACTATTCTAATGGATGGAGTAACAACAGGAGTACAAAATTGTCAACAGAACTTATATCGTTGGCTTAATAGCCTATATGCCGAATCTCCATATTTCCCAAATTATACTTTTGAACAATGGTATTACACAACCCAACCAGATATAAATAAACTTAGTCAAAGTGAACAAGATAAACTATTTAGTTATGCTTACTCATCTATTCAAAGTTTTTTAATTGGCATGAAATGTGACTCAGATGAGATAGATAAGAAAAGCTGTCAAACCTATTTTCATGGACAAGCCCAATACCAAGATAATATTAAAAGTTTAAATGATTCTCGAGTTCATTCTTATGGTGAAGTCACTCAACAACTCTATCGCTGTACTTATGAAGGGCAGATAATGGAAGATGGATCTATTTGTACACGATGAAGTTTTGAAGTGCTTTTCTATCCGTTTCATCAAACTAGAAATTTAAAGTTATTAGAAAACATGATAGAAATAATATTGCTTATATTATCAATAACCTGAGTTCGGGATAAGAAAAAACGCATATAATTACTTTAATATCAATACCTTAAATTATTTTACTAGTGAGTAATGTGATTTCTAATGGTAGCGCGCTAGGATATCTAGGTTGAAATTGAGTCTTGGCTGGACGGGTTTTGTAAACCCGTCCACACGTTTAGCTTAAACGCAATAAAGCCTCACAGTTTCCTGCAAGGCTTCTTTAAAACGTTCCGACGGGGTAACAAACTAGG
>WGBH01000444.1 GCA_015494435.1 Thiotrichaceae bacterium
GTCCTGATGCGCCGTCCAGGCGCACAGGACTAAATTCGCCATCCATGGCGAATTTGTTCTACCAACACTGAAAAATTCAGCAAGTGAAAGGGGGGAGTAAAAGCGTACAAACAAAAACAGCTGTGTTGCAAGGGTGTTTATTTCCCTGTAAAACATCAGGTATTAATTTGGATAGCATGCATTTTTGTAATAGGCGGAATTCCGCATATTATAAAAAAGCTGGTTTCCATCTATTACACAGTTAGGCAAGTAAAAACATATGGGACAGTGCAGAGGCAGAACAAAATCTGGAAATCGATGCAAAAAAGTTGCATCTGATAGCAGCCATTACTGCGCCATTCATAGAAATGGTAAAGGAAAAAGTATAATGTGGCCAACTGTCGCCGGGTCACTACTTGGTAATGCTGTTCTACCTGGTTTAGGTGGTATTATTGTTGGCGGAGCCACGGGCGCTTTTATAGGTAAAAAAATTAAGGAGAATTCAATGAGCAACCCAAAAGTATTTGTAAGTTTCGACTACGACTATGATGAAACACTAAAAACATTTTTAATTGGCCAATCTAAATTACCAGATTCACCATTTGAAATATCTGATTGGTCTATAAAGGAACACATCTCAGGTGACTGGAAAGCCAAGGCCAGAACAAGAATTAAAAGATCCGATATTGTCGTTATTATATGTGGCATGCATACAAATACAGCAGCAGGTGTCAGCGCTGAATTAACAATTGCTCAAGAAGAACGAAAACCGTATTTCCTACTTAATGGTTATAAAGATAAAACATGTAAAAAACCGAATTCAGCGAAAGCTGGTGATAGTATTTACAAGTGGACATGGCCAAATCTTAAAAGTTTAATTGGTGGCGCAAGGTAGCTCCCCATGAATCATGATAACAATGAGATAGATAATACCTGCACTGTCCTTGTGCAATATAAGTTGTATGTAGAAATGGCTGACAGAATCAGCTCTCGCAGGCTTAGTGCAAATTCTTTTTTCTTGTCTATTAACACTGCGCTCATCGCGTTCACGGGCTATCTTAGTAACATCGCAAGTAATTCCTACTTGCCTAGTTCTTTAGCTACTACATCTATAGCTGGCATAATATTGTGCTACATGTGGTATCGCTTAATACGTTCATATAAAGATTTAAATACCGCTAAATTTAAAGTAATTCATAAAATAGAAACAATGCTTCCTTACAACCCTTATGATGCAGAATGGATAGAAGTTGGTGAAGGAAAAGACAAAACAAAATATTTGCCATTTACTAATATTGAAATGGGTGTTCCACGGGTGTTTTTAGTTATGCATGCAATTGTTTTAGGTTCTAATATCCCGTGGGGCGCGGTATTTAATTGTGTAAAGGTATAAGGAAATGATTGATGTTTTTCTTTCAAGGCCAAATTGGGTGCCAAATCGTATTGATAAACACTTTTCCGAGTTTTATCCTCTTTTAACTGAAATGGGCTTTAATCCTCGCACGATAGGTAGCTCAGAAGTTCCACTGACATTCCCAGTTCAAGAGGTTATTCAATTAATGCATAAATGTCAGTGCACCATTGTCTTAGGGATACCACAAATATGGGTGGAGTCTGGGAAATTAAAAGACAAGAAAATTGATAAACGTTTTTCGCTTCCAACCGAATGGAATCAAATTGAAGCAACAATATCAATTATGCTTAATAAGCCTACACTAATGATGCTACACAAAGGTGTTGCTGCAAGAGGTGTATTTGAGCGAGGCGCAGCTAATGTCTTCGTACATGATTTTGAAACACTAAGTGGTCGATGGGTAGAAAAAACGAGACCGATGTTAAAATCACTTAGAGATAGTGTAAATCATGAATAAAGGTGCCGGAGGGTAATGCCGCTTACTTAAGAAGAAATACAAAACCTTTAGAATGAAAAAAAGACTGCCCCAAGTGTTAGGATTTAGCTACGAAACAAGATCCTAATACCAATCGGAGACAGTCTTTTATGCATCCTAACTATTCGTCACTTAAACATCA
>WGBH01000445.1 GCA_015494435.1 Thiotrichaceae bacterium
ATACAAATCCAAAATGTCTTCTGGCGCAGGCTTTAAAATCACCTGAAACTGATAATAATGTTGTAAGCGGTTGGGGTTTTCACCATAGCGGCCATCGGTCGGGCGACGGCATGGCTGTACATAAGCTGTGCGCCAATCTTGATTATCCAACACACGCAAAAATGTAGATGGGTGAAACGTGCCAGCACCCATAGCGCTATCATAAGGCTGCTGCACAACACACCCTTGCTTTGCCCAAAACTGTTGTAATGTCAGCAATAAATCTTGAAATGTCACGGTTAAACGCTCCGATACTTGCTCATCTTTTGTTGCAAACTATAACCAACCGCAACCTTTCGTCATTACAAAGTTATATGCATAGGCTTTTGAATAGGTTGAATTATATATTGTGCCTCCCGAACTCTAGTAAATTTTATTGGACGCGATAACTTTTTATACTATAGTTATCACGTTAGTTAATGTAGAGGGGATGATGCATATGCTATACGCTTCAACTGAACAGTCTGATTTAAATGTTGTTAAAATAACACTGTCTTCAATTTCATCAGAAAACCGTGTACCAGCAAAGTTAAGAGATAGGTTCGTGAAAATTATTTTGGATGCAATGCATCTTCAAGAAGATCCAAGTGATATTCCAAGGGCAATGGATAAGGAATCCATAGACTTGGCTATTCAAATGTTACAAAATGAAAAGGTAAAAAATTCTTTATCGTCTATTCATGATAAAAAAGATGTTGAAGAACTCACGCCGCATAAAGCGATAGAGGTTCTTGAGGCTATGGGGTATAGCCCTGCTCATTAAAGATGATTTATATTTACTGCTTGATGAGACACGAGAGCTAGCAAAGGCTCCTTTCTACAACTCCGACTTTAAAAAGTATTTAAGTAAGCTCAATGAAACGATTGAATATTTGATTGGGCACTATGATAAATTACCAATTACCGCTAATGACTTTAGATCTGTTGTTAATTTGTTTTGGACTGCAACAAAATATTTAAAAGGAAGTACATCTAACCAAATTCCCCATGAAACAGTTTATGCATTGCGTAGAGTATTGGAAGAGTGGATGGGTGGAAGCTTTTTAATAACCACGGCTTTGCTCGATGAGCCCAATTACCATTTTCTTGGTGTTAACCCAGGACATATTATTAAAGATTTGATTTCTAGGGCACCAGCAATAAAAGAAATTGATATTGAAGTCATTCAAATCGCCCTGCCTAGACTTTATAGGCACAGGCCACTAAATAATGTAGCCTTATATCACGAGCTTGGGCATTTTGTAGATAGTTATTTTGGTATAATTAAGTATTATATTCTTCAACGAAAACTTGCAGGACAAAACTTGGACGAAAGGGAAATAAACCACCTTAAAGAGCTCTTTGCAGATTTATTTGCTGCATCGTATACAGGGGATGCAATCAAATGCTTCTTACTATCTTTTGCAGAAGGAAATCCAGCTTCTCTTACACACCCAGCAACGTCTAATAGAGTTAAATATATTGATGACTTTCTGTCGGGGAAAAATGTAAAACTAGTCGATGACTTTAATCGTATTTTAGATTTGCGTAAGCTTCCGCTGTTGGAGATAAAATATACAGAGCCTGATATTGAAGAGGCTTTTAATGATATTAAGCCGTATGCTATTGCCAATAATAAGGAGCTGCATGGGATGAATATGATTGGAAGGGCGTTTCTTAAAAAAGCAATGCAACAAACAGCCGAGCCATGGAAATCCATGCCAGAAAACAAAGTGTCTCAAATCATAAATGATTTAGTCGAAAAATCTGTGCGAAATAAAATGTTGAAAGAGAAGTGGGGAAATGCGTCTACTACATCGTGAAGAAATTCTAGAATCTATTGGTTCTGAGGATAAGTCCTCCTTATTTGTAGAGCCGCTTTTAGAGCCTTCTCAGGTAGGAGAAGTAACTTTAGACTTGAGATTAGGTTATGACTTTAGGGTATCAATTCTAACCAGAAGCCCAAAGGTTGAATTAGCAGGCAAGGAAGGGCAAAGGAGTATATCTTCATTCTTTCAAGAAACTCGCCGAGAGGTGGGTGATACATTTGTACTTTACCCTAGTCAGGCAGTTCTCACGACATCTTTAGAATATATAGGTTTGCCTGATCATGTGTACATGGATGTTGTAACTAGAAGTAGCTACTCAAGATTAGGGATCCAAATAAATTCTATGGTGCAGCCAGGGTTTCGAGGCTGTGTTCCAATAGAGTTGTTCAACCATGGAAATAATGCTGTTGAGCTAGTTGTAGGAAGTAGAATTTGCCAAGCAAAACTATTTGATGTCGAACAAAGTAGTGGTTACTCATCATCTAATGCTCGAAAATATTATGGGAATGTTCGGCCAACTCTTTCTAAAGCGGATAATGATGAAGAAATTAGAATTTTATCACGGATAAACAACCCATAAATACAACTCCCATAATTTAATTTTCTCTCAAGCAATAATCGGCAAAATAAGTTCCAAAGGTCTTGCGATAGCGGCTTTTAGATCATTGGCAACAATGGGACGCTCAATAACTTTTGGATATTTCACCATCAAAGCAATCAACTCATCACGGCTTAAATCCTTGCCTTTGATGTGCTCTTTGTATTCAGCTTCGCCTGTGCGCATCAAGTCTTGCGGCTCCATGCCAAGCTTATCAAGAACAGCCTTTAACTCTTCAACAGTAGGCGGATTTTCAAGGTAGTTAATCACCTCATGCTCCACGCCTTTTTCTTCTAAAAGGTTTAGGGCTGCACGTGATTTACTGCATCTTGGGTTATGATAAATTTGAATCGCCATTAGTGACCACAGCCTCCTTCACCATGCACATGCCCGTGCTCCAAT
>WGBH01000446.1 GCA_015494435.1 Thiotrichaceae bacterium
ATTACATTTATAAATACAAACATTTGTAGGTTTTTCTTGTCGGTGATCGTATTTATTTGCTTGCTGAAACCATTTATGGCTTACTAATTGGTGGTGTGGATGGTTTTAAGCAATAATCAAGCAATAATCATAGTACAAGTATGGTAGTTTAAAAAGACTCGACTTTAGGGATTATGCAAGTATTTATGGAATAGTCTCTTTACCTTTAGCGCAATATTAAAATTATTTTATGTTACCTTTTTCTATCCAATTTCTTCCAGTAGAAAATATATCTGCACTTGCTACGGATAAAAATGTGCTGGCGGCGATTCGTTTTGCATCCATGGCCAGTGCTGAGGATACAGAAAAACCCCTTTTTTCGGTTGGTTTACCGAATTTAGCCTTGTCAAATATTGTTGAGGTTTGGTATAGCGATACGCCCGTTCACACAGCAATGAGAGATGGAATCCAGTTAGCATGGAATGATGATGTTTTATTTGGGCATATACTCTTAGATGAAACACAGTATGAAGGTATCGCCTCTGCAACGGAGGATGCTTACCGACTTATTCTTAATACAGCACAGGATTTTTCTTTTCCTAATATATTACGGATCTGGAATTATTTATCATCAATCAATGAAAATGATCAAGGTGTACAACATTATCAAGCTTTTTGTCAGGGGCGACAGAAGATTTTAGATGGTGTCGCTAATTTAGGCTATGTTCCACCTGCATCGACCGTCATTGGAAGCACTTGTATCGGATTACAACTGTATTTTATTGCAACAAAACAAGCAGGGATAGGGTTAAAAAATCCTCGTCAGGCAGATGATTTCCTTTATCCTCGACATTATGGACCTGTTCGCCCCGCCTTCTCGCGTGCAATCGTAAAACAATGGCAAGATCGTACTCATCTTTATATTTCAGGTACAGCCAGTATCGTCGGTTATCAAAAACATCATAGCGGTCAGGTGCAATTGCAACTAGAAGAAACGCTCAATAATATAGAAACGTTATTGCGCTATGGCGTTGAAAAATTAGATTTGCCTATTAAGCAGTTAACAGAACTTTCTTATTTAAAAGTGTATTTATGCGATCTTTTTATGCTCTCTGTGACGGAAGAATTATTGATCCGTCGTTATGGTTTGCAATTACCTCCCATTATTTTCCTGCGGGGTAATATTTGCCATAGTGAGCTTTTAGTGGAGATTGAAGCTGCTTATTTAGGAAGTTCCAAGCCTTGAAACTTCTATAAAAACTAAAACTACTATGCCTGAGTTACCTGAAGTTGAAACAACCTGCCGTGGTATTGCTCCTTATGTTGAAGGACAGCAAGTTCACTCTGTTATTGTACGCCAAGCAAAATTGCGTTGGCCTATTCCACTGTCTTTATATGAATTAGAAGGAAAAAAAATACTATCAGTGACACGTTGTGCAAAATATATTTTACTACAATCGACGCATGGTTGTGTTATTTTGCATTTGGGAATGTCGGGGAGTTTGCGTATTATTGATGCCTCTCTTGCACCTGAAAAACATGATCATATTGATATTGTTTTTTCCACAGGAAAAGCAATACGTTTACGTGATCCACGTCGTTTTGGTGCTGTGTTATGGACACAAGATAATCCTTTAGAACATAAACTATTATCAAAATTAGGTTTAGACCCATTAAGTGATGCATTTACTGCTAAGTTCCTGTATAAAATATCGCGCAAACGGCGAGTGTCGGTTAAACAATTTATTATGAATGCACAAGTAGTAGTTGGTGTGGGGAATATCTATGCAAGTGAATCACTTTTTATGGCAGGTATTTCACCTAAAAGAGTGGCTGGTAATATTTCTTTAGCACGTTATCAAAAATTAGTGGATTCCATTAAGATTGTTTTAGCATCTGCGATAGAGCAAGGTGGTACAACTTTGCGCGGCTTTATACAGGTTGAAGGAAAACCAGGATATTTTCAGCAACAGCTCAATGTATATGCTAGAGCTGGGGAAAAATGCAATACCTGCAATACTTTAATTAAGAAAATTACTCAAGGGCAACGTTCCAGTTTTTATTGCCCTCTATGTCAAAAATAATGACCTTATGATTCCAAAAATTAAACGAACATTTACCTCGTTATTACCCGTTGATAAGAACAGAACAGGCGAGTGTAATGGTTGTGGTGATTGTTGCAAGCTACCTTTTCGCTGTGTGTTTTTAAAAGATATGCCCGATGGGTTATCGCGTTGTGCCATTTATAATGTACGCCCCCCTAATTGTCGTAAGTTTCCCCGTAGTCGAGCGCAATGGGAAACGGTAAAGGAGAACTGTGGATTTCATTTTCCTGAGATTAAAGTGGAATTAAAGCAGTAGCATGAAGGAGGTTCTAAGCAATAGGGGTAAATTCATTATTTGAAACTTCTTAAATCACTTCCACATCATTTGCTAATAATGCCGTTTTCAATGCTTGATTAGGTTCAATCTCACAGACAAGTTGATTAAATTCATTCAGTTCAGCCACAACAAATGATCCTGTGCGATTAAATTTAGATGAATCGACTAGCAAGATACTATTTTTGGCGCGTTTTAGCATTGCACGGGCAATTGTGGCTTCTTTTTGATTAAAGTCCAATGCACCCGTTGTTATGCTTAGGCTACCGATGGTTAAAATAGCATGTTGTGCGTAAAAGTGTTCTAATTGCGAAAGCGCCATTGTTCCTGTTGTTTGGCGGTTATCCTTATTGTATTGCCCACCTAATAAAAAGACCTGTGAAGTGCTGTTAGCCCCTATTACTTTTGCAATTTCAGTTGAATTTGTAACCACAATCAGGTTTTTTATAGAAGCAATTTCTTCTGCAAAAATAAGTGTTGTAGAACCCGTGTCAATGAAAAGGGTGTCACCTGATGCAATAAGCTGGCTTGCTTTTTCTGCAATGATTCGCTTTGCAACGATATTTTCACTCATACGTTGTTGAAAAGAGCCTTCTCCCTGACTGTTTGGCAATAATGCACCACCATGCACTTTTACAATTTTTCCATTACGTGCTAATACACTTAAATCACGGCGAATAGTTTCAGGTGAGGTTTTAAATTTTGATGCTAATTCATCCACGCTGGCTTGTCCTGTTCTGCGTAATACATCAATGATTTTCAACTGTCGATACTGTGGCTTCATTAATAAATCCTATCTATGATTGAACATATAAGCATTAAATAACCTATGTTTAATCAATATATTATCAAATTATCAATATTTATTGACCGTTTGCTGATTTTTAACTAAAGTTGCAAACATTATGCCGATAACTACTCAATATCCAAAAAAACAAAAAACAGCCCATTACGATATTATTATTATTGGGGCAGGGTCAGTAGGGTGTGCAATCGCACGTAAGTTTACGCTCGAAGGTGCACAAGTGCTGATACTTGAAAAAGGTACTGATATTTTAGACGGTGCAAGTAAAGGTAATAGTGCCATTTTACATACAGGGTTTGATGCACCCCCTGATTCGATTGAGCAATCCTGCATTGCCGATAGTTATCAAGAGTTTATGTCACTTCGAGATAAATTGCATCTTCCTTTAATGAAAACAGGTGCTTTGCTACTGGCATGGACAGAGGATGAAGCCGATCAGCTTGATGGTATTCTCAAAAAGGCGCAGTACAATAATGTTAATGATACTCAACGATTAAGTGCCAAAGTTATTTTAAATAAAGAGCCTCAGCTTGCATCGCATCTGAAAGCGGGTATTTATATCCCTAAAGAATCTCTGATTGACCCTTGGACAACGCCCTTCGTTTATATGTATCAGGCGATTGAAAATGGAGCGCAGCTTATTTGTTGTTGTGAAGTGTCCAATGGTCAATTTGACGGTGAAAAATGGCAACTTGAAACGAGTCAAGGTAAATTCAAGGCAACAACGGTGATTAACTGTGCTGGACTCTATGGGGATTTAATCGATCAACAACTGCTAGGTTGGAGTGCCTTTCAAATAAACCCAAGAAAAGGGCAATTTATTGTCTATGATACCCCTGCTAACCGTTTGATTCATTCTATTATTTTACCCGTTCCTAATAAAACAAGCAAAGGTGTCCTTATTTGCCAAACTATCTTTGGCAAGTTGCTGGTAGGACCAAGCGCAGAAGATCAGGATGATAGGGAGGATGCCTCCGTGACTACTGAAACACTCCAAATGCTACAAAAAAAAGGAGAAGAACTACTGCCTGCACTGGTGAATGAGTCAATCAATGCCAGCTATGCAGGGATTTGCCCCGCGACGCAATTTAAGGATTATCAGATTCATTATCATAATAAAAAAAACTATGTAAGTGTATCAGGGATTCGTTCAACAGGCTTAACAGCGGCATTGGGTATTGCCAATTATGTCTTTTTGCAGTTGCAAAAAGAGAAGTCGATCTATTCGCCCCTTGATACCATTATTTATCCTAAAAGATTAAATCAGATTGCAGAATGCGAAACGCGTGATTGGCAAAAAGAAGGCAATCAAGGCATTGTTTGTCATTGTGAAAGAGCAACAGAACGTGAAGTAGTAACCGCCTTGGAGGATGCACATTTACCTGTCAATAGTTTAGATGCTCTAAAACGACGTACCCGGGTCACCATGGGACGTTGTCAAAGTTTTTATTGTTCAGCAAGACTAGCAGAAATAACAGAAACTTACTTTAAACGCCCGATATAGGTCAAGGTAAACAAAATGAATAAGGATATTATTCAGCCACCTGAGCAATGTAATGTTGCCATTATTGGGGCAGGACCATCGGGGCTAGCGGCTGCAACGGAACTAAAAAAACTGGGAGTAGAGTCTGTTATTGTTTTAGAACGAGAAGCTCAAGCAGGAGGGATTCCACGTCATTGTACGCATTCCCCTTTCGGTTTACGTGAATTTAAACGACTTTACAATGGTGAAAGATACGCTGATGAGTTAAGTCATCAAGCGATTAAAAGTGGCGTGATTATATGCCTTAAAAGCAGTGTTATTGCGATTAATAAAGGCGCTATACTAGAGCTATCCACACCCACTGGAATACGCACTTTAATCGCGCAAAAAGTGATTATTTGTACGGGTATAAGAGAAACACCACGCGCCAATCGACTGATTTCAGGGCAACGGCCAATGGGCATTTTAACCTCAGGTGCATTGCAATCCATTATTCATCTCAAGCACAAAAAACCCTTTCAACGACCCGTTATTATAGGCACTGAGCTGGTTTCATTTTCCTCATTGTTAAGTTGTCGCTATGCGGGGATTAAACCTATTGCAATGCTAGAAAAAAATTCACGTATTACCGCTAAATGGGGGGTGCAAATATTGGCTAAAATATTTGATGTACCTATTTTTTATAAGACATGCTTGCACAATATTATCGGTAAAAAAGAGGTTGAGGCAGTAGAGATCAATATAAAATGCTCAGCGCTAAAGAAGAAAAAGGAACGGATAAAAAAAGTGCTTCCTTGTGACGGGGTGATTTTTACTGGGGAATTTGTTGCAGAATCAAGTCTATTGCGTATGGGGCATCTTGATGTTGATCCTAGCACAGGAAACCCTGTTATTGATCAGTTTGGTCGTTGTTCAGATAGTGATTATTTTGCAACGGGAAATATGACCCATCCCGTAGAGACAGCAGGGTATTGTTGGAAACAAGGACGACAAACTGCACAACAGGTTTATGCTAGTTTAAAAGGGGAGTTAGATCCGTACCAGAAACGTATCCATATTATTTCAACAAGCCCTATTATTAAATACATTGTCCCCCAAGTATTAGCCCTAACAGTTAAAGGTGATTATCAAAGCGGTAAGCATATCGCTATGGATTGCTTTCAAATCCGTGTCAATAAAGCGGTCAAAGGTCGCTTATCGATTCGTTCAGGCGCAAAAACATTGGTACAGAAAAAAATTAATAGCTTACCTGAGCGACGTATTAATTTGAAACTGCCCTGTTCAATATTAAGCGCAAAAAATGATGCTGATATCCCGTTACAATTACATTTTGAGAGTAGATAGGCACAATTAACCAATATTAAAACTTAATGTCATAAGATAGTCATAGTTTATGACTATATTTACCTTATCAATAAACCAGAAAGGATTACATTATGAGAAAATTATTTGTATTAATCAGTACCACTGCCTTATTGCTTAGCGCTAACCTCGTTATTTCACAAGAGACATTAAGAATATTGACTTGGAAAGGTTATGCCCCTGCTAAACTGGTGAAAGCATTTGAAAAAGAAACAGGCATTAAGGTTAAATTGACCTATTCTTAGCCCGACGGGGTTTGTTACCCCGTCGGAAGTCGCTCCTTCACTAAAGAAGATATTGATAATCTTAAATGGCATCCGCCTGTACCCGAAGGATTTGAAAAGATAGAGGCAAAAGTCTTAGATCGCATTAAGGCTGCTAAGTAATTTAGGAAAATGGAAGCAATGCGTTAGAAAGTTCCAAGCAATGAATCTACCCATCTTACTTGCCCTTTTTGTCCCTGTTTGAACCCCCACATAAGGAATTTCCAGAAGAACTTAGCTTTACTGTTTAAATCGTTTTGCTTTGAAAATGATGACGATTTGGTTTCGCATTAAATCGTAAGCGTGAGCTTTAAATTAATAGAGATACCCTAAAGATAAATGCTAATATTATTCTGAATTTGTAGTCATCTTACGGATTCAAGATCATCTTTCCGATTAAAATTAAAAACTTATAAAAAGGAAGTCGTTATGAAAGGAACTCATACCTATATTGTTGGAATACTCTTATGTCTTGGATTGAGCAATATTACTGTTGCAGAAACTCTTTACAAGGTCAAAAATATTGCACAAGGCAGTAGTTTACCACTTAAAAAATATCCCTCAAAAAAAAGTCAGACAGTGGTTGCTTTACCGCATAATGCTTCATGGCTGTTAAGAAGAGATAAAGGACGTAAAGTGGTTGATAAAGTCGTTTGGCGTAAGGTGCAATGGAATAAACACCAAGGTTGGGTGAGTATGTATTACTTGGCCATTGATCCCATTGCTAGCCAACAGCTAAAGGAACGAAAAGCTTGTTTAAAGGATAAAAAAGTTACAAAGAAACTGTGCTGTGGTTATCGTTTTGCAGATCGTCGGCGACCTTATCAGCACATTCCAATTTTGAAAGTAAAAGATATTGCAGTTGGCAAATCATTGATTTTACATTCAAATCCTTGGGGAGGAAAAAAACTAGTCGCTCTTCCACATGATGCCACTTGGATTGCGGATTTAGGGCAACGTAAAAAGCGTTTAGATGGGACTGTTTGGGCGCATGTTCGTTGGAGTGGCAAAACAGGTTGGTTGAATATGGCAAAACTGAGTAATGACCTTGAAATGACCCGTATAGGGGATTGGAAACGTAAGTTTTGTGCACTTCCGCAATTAATAAATGATGGATTTTGAACGCAATCCTGAGCGTATTCAGCAACGATCTTTTGATATTGTACGCCAACAGGTGCAAATGGATCACCTCAATGAGATAGAGCAACAAATTGCGGTGCGAATGATTTATGCTTGTGGTGATCCTTCCATTATTGATGATTTACGCTTTAGTAAAGGTGCAATAAAAGCAGCTTTAAAAGCATTACAGGCACAGACTCCGCTTTTATGCGATGTTAATTTAGTCATTGCAGCTTTGAATAAAAAGCGATTAGCCCATCCGCCTTTGTGTTTTATTAATCAACAAGAAGTGATTATTGAGGCAAAACAGAAAAATTACACACGCAGTATGATCGCTGTGGATTATTGGCAACCCCATATTAAGCAGAGTATTGTCTTAATAGGGAATGCACCCACGGCTCTGTTTCGTTTAATGGAATTGCTTCAACAAAAGAAAATGGATCAACCTGCCTTGATTATTGCAGTTCCTGTGGGTTATACAGGAGCGGCAGAATCAAAACAGTATCTTTGGGAGCATTATCAACGCTTAGGAGTAGAATGCATTGTTCTATTAGGTACACGTGGAAGTAGTGTATTAGCTGCTACTGCAATGAATGCTTTATTAAGCCATTATCATAGGGTTATGTTTTGATTCATGTGGTTGGTCTTGGTTTAGGCAATACAAAAACTTTGGCAATGGATGCGCTTGAAGCAATTAAAACCGCGTCGCTTATTGTTGGCTCACAACGTCAATTATACTGTGTTAAACACTTATTGAGTCAGACGCAACAACAGCTCAATTATCCGCGTCCTTTTGCCAGTCTTAAGACGATGTTATTGGCTTATATCACTGAAAATCCTCAGCATGAAATTTGTCTATTGGCCTCTGGTGATCCACTTTTTTATGGTATTAGTGATTTTTTACTACGGTATTTTTCAGTTGATCAGCTTACGTTTTACAGTAATATCTCTTCAATACAAACCGCTTTTTCGCGCATAAAAAAACCGTGGCAAGAGGCTAAAATCATTAGCCTTCATGGTCGTCCATTAAGCAATTTAATTCCTTGTCTTGCTAATCATCGCCTAATCGCATTATTGACTGATCAATACAGTCATCCTCGAGCCATTGCTACTATTTTATGTCAACAAAAATGTAACAATGCAAGCGTATTTATTTGTGAAGCACTCGGAACAAAAGAAGAAAAAACCTCTCTTTTTACTGCCAAGGTATTAGCAAAAAGCGCTCAAACCTTTCATCCTCTGCATATCACGATTATTGAGCAAGAAGATAGTGCTTGTGGTTTACCAAGTTTTGCAGGTTTTGATGATGCCTTATTCATTACTGACAGCAAGGAAGCAGGTAAAGGTATGATTAGCAAGCGAGAAGTTCGCTTGGTTAGTTTGAGTTTATTACAACCAAAAGCAAAGGATATCGCATGGGATATTGGCGCAGGTTGCGGTACGATTGCGGTTGAATGGGCGTATTGGAACCAACAGGGTATTATTTATGCAATCGAATATCATCCAAAACGTTTACATTGTTTGAGACAAAATAAACAAAAATTTGCAGTGAATAATTTACATATTATTGCGAATAAAGCACCTGCTGCTTTGCAATCTCTTCCACGTCCTAATGCCATTTTTATTGGTGGAAGTGCAGGGAAATTAGCCATTATTCTTGATGATTGTTGGGAGAAATTAGCCGATAACGGTCGTATTGTGATTAATTGTGTTACTGAAAATTGTAAAACAGAGTTACAAAACTGGTTAAAAATGCAGGATATACCCCATAATGCATTGGATTGGACGGAAATAGCAGTCAGTAAAGGCACGCAATTAGCGGATCAATTATTAATGCGTCCACGTTTGCCTGTACGTTTACTAAGAATTTCCAAAGATTAATTGGGATAAACAGACAATTGCACTGGTGTTGAACCATAGAGATAAGTAATTTTTAAATTAGCCCCTTGGCGTTGGTTTTTTTTAAGAAATATACCTTTTACAATTTGCTTTTTAATTTTAGAACGATAAGCAGTCCCAATTAGGATATCTCGTTTTGAATAACCACTAAAATGATTGCGAATCAGTTGATTATTATCATCTTCAACCACTATACCAAAGATAACATCTTTAAAGCGATTATTGATAACTTGATTGTTTTTTGCATAGTCATAATAATACTTACGACTACCAAATAAGCCATTTTCTTTATACATTAAAGGATCACCGCATTTAAAACGTGATAATTGCTTACTTTGCCTTGATGCCAACCACACCCCATAACGCTCATTGATAAAACGGTTATTTTTTATTTTATTAAAATTAGTGTGCTGAAAACGTGGTAGTTGATTCGGTTCTTTATGTTTTTCAAAACAATTTTTGTAAAGGAAAATAGCGCCTTTTCCATTGTTTTCAAAGGTGTTTCCTACAAATATATTATAGGCGGATGAGTCAACCGCAATTGCTTCTCGTTCTGCTGTTGGTAATTTAGGTGTTCTAATGTGTTTTTTATTTTTGTAACTGGTATAACCATTTTTATAAAAATAAGAATGTTTAATTAAATTATATTGTGTACCAGAATCAAGATAGATAGCCGAATTGCCCGAAAATTTAATCTGGCTATTAATAAAATGAACATGATGCGCATAACGTTGTACATATAACCCATGTTTATGACTATTTTCAATCAGAGTATTGGAAATGATAATATTTTTTGGTGAATTTGCACGCAACTGGGATTCGATTAAATTCACTTTCTTTTTTTGTCGCAACATTTGATGTTGTTGTTTGGACATTCGAGAGCGAATCACAATACCATCGAGATAATTTTTAATATGACAGTTTTTAATTTTCACCCCTGATTTCCAGACTGAAAAAGCCCAATTTCTAGGGGCTGAAGATTCACTGTATGCGACAAATAATGGATTAGGTTGTTGTTGTTTTAAACCATTTAAATTTGCCCCTTGGCAGTCAAAAATAATATTTTCTTTTTCAATCGAAAAGCTCACTTGTTGATAGGAGCAAGTGCTAGCAAGTATTGTATTCTTTATTATTTTGATGGTATGCCCTGATTTCCAGTCAGGACACTTTGCCATTTCAGCACGCTTTTTTATAACAGTAGATGTCGAATCTGAAAGGCTATTTTTAGACTCTACGCTAGTACAAGCGCTAATAAAAAACAGTAGTGTAATAAACAGCACTCTTATAATAAAACCAGTTTTTATCATTATTATATTCTCAGAAATATTTTCAGAAACTTACTCAATCATTAGAATTATTTTTTTTTATTTTATTAAACCA
>WGBH01000447.1 GCA_015494435.1 Thiotrichaceae bacterium
ACTCCACTGTATTCTTAGGGTGTGATTAAAAGTGCGAGGATTTATAAAAATACTATTTTCAAATAGTTTTAATCAAAGAGTTAGCAGTCAATATTTTACTAAATTTCAGAGAATTTTAGATTTCCTCGCAGTTTGAATCACACCTGTATTCTTATTTTTTCTTTTTTAATTGCTCAAGGAGTTTTTCTATCACTTGATCTTTTTCCTTTAATTTCTGCTTGTTTTCCTCTAGCTTCTGATCTTTTTCTTCCAATGCCTGCTCTTGTTTTTCAATCAACCGCTCTTGATTTTCCAGATGCTCTAAATAGTCATCTTCTACATCCATCGTCGTTCTGACTTCAGGTTCAGCAATGGCACGTTGCAATCGGCGGATGAGACGGCAATATTTTGTGGGATAGTTTTCTTCTTTTAACTCTAGGATATGACTGTCTTTATCAATATGCCGTTTCTGGTCAAAAATAGACAGAAGGCGTTCAAGTTCACTTTTTTGTTCTTTATCCAGCTCGGAAATTTGAATCACATAACTGTCGTGGGTGAGGCTTTCTATAAAGGTTTCCTTATGACCCGTTAGAATTTCGTTTTTCACTACGTCATGGTAGCGACGGTCAACCTTGATCACGGGAACCCTGTAATGTTCAAGGGGATAGGCTAGAAAATAGATGGTGATAATGGGTAATGGTGTGTTGATTTTCTTGAATTTGTCATTTTTTTGTTGTTTGGATGCGCTATAGCGATTATTTTTATTAGCATATTGTTCGCCAAGATAACGCCTAAAACGCATAATGTCCGAGGGTAATTTTGCCTTTTGAATTTCAATAATGACTTGTTTGAATTCATTCTCACCTGTTTTTATCTTGGCCGAAAAATCAACACGATAGACGGTGAGTGAATGATTTTTAAGATAACTACTCCCTTCCTGTGGTAAAAACTCCAGTGTTTCAATTGGCTGATCTATAATCGCCGATAATAGTAGGATTGCGCTCTTGCTGTCTTCCAATAGATATTTGAACACGACATCGTAAATGGGATTGGCAATTTGCATGAGGAGGCTCCTGTTGGCTGTGCTTATCAATAGGAGTATAGCTAAGTTTTTTTCTTGTGAGCAAATTTCATTTGCATACTATGCAAGTAAATTGGGAATTTGAGTATGAGAAAAAGTTCATCAAGCCTAGGTTTGGGCTCCATTAGGAACTTCCAAGTAATAAATATAGAATAAATATGGGATGTGCACGGAATAACTTTCCGATTCTAACTTGTCTTTTTATCCCGTCTTGGATGATCTCATTCGTTGCGTAAAGTGACTATGCGCTTTATGAGTTCATCCAATCTGAAATAAAAATTCTGCGTTATAAGTTCGGGAAGTTATTCCTTGCACGTCCCTTGCTCGCGTTACTCGGTTGTTGGCGAATAAAAACCCATTGATTTTTAGTTGATGCAGAGGGGGAATATTGATAACCCGCATGATTAAATTCTTTTAAATCTTCTGAGTTTTCAATACGGTTTCTTAAAATAAAATCAGTCATCATACCTCGCGCGCGTTTAGCAAAAATAGCAATTACACGGGTTTTATCACCCTTAGTTTCTTTAAAGACAATATGAAGTAAACGACCTTGGAGTTTTTTGGGTTTAACTGCTTTGAAGTATTCATTTGAAGCCAGATTAATCAACGTTGCTTCCTGCTGATTTTCTAGGTCATTATTGAGGCTGTCTGTGATACGTTCTCCCCAAAATTGGTATAAATTACTACCACGTGGGGTATTAAGCTTAGTTTTCATCTCCAAACGATAAGGCTGAATTAAATCCATAGGACGCAAAGCACCGTATAAACCTGAGAGAATACGCAAATGTTGTTGTGCATATTCAAGATCTTCTTCAGTGTATTGATCTTTTGGAATTTTGCTATAAACATCGCCTGTAAAAGCAAATAAAGCAGGTTTTGCATTATTACTATGAAAAGGACGTGAGAAGGTATGAAAACGTTCGACATTAAGAATGGCTAAATTTTCACTTAGCGTCATCATTTGACGAATATCTGCCACATCATATTGCTTTAACTGATCAATTAATTGTTGAGAATGGTCAAGTTGACGAGGTTGGCTGTGTATTGAGGTCGGTAATTCAACCTCAAAATCTTGCCCTTTTGAGGGAGATAGTGTGATGAGCATAAATGATCTAGTCTTCAGCCATTAGCTTTTCATATTTCAGCATTAATTCTTCTTCTGTTTCTTCGTGATTAGGATCTTTTGGAATACAATCAACGGGACACACTTCGACGCATTGGGGTTCATCGTAATGTCCTACACATTCTGTGCATTTATTATAGTCAATTTCATAGATTTCATCCCCCATATAAATAGCTTCATTGGGACATTCTGGTTCGCAAACATCGCAGTTAATGCATTCATCAGTAATAAATAAAGCCATAGTGAGACTCCTTAGATTAAATTAATAGGATTTAGGAAGTTTAAAGTCTTGATCAAATAATCGCATAATGGAATATCAATAGTGGGTTATTTAGACTAATCAATAGAGGTAATTCCTACTTTTGTGATACTTGCAAAGCATGATAAACATTAGAATGGACGTATTTTGTAACATCTCCGCCTAAACGTGCAACTTCTTTCACTAATGATGAGGATATAAAAGCATATTGCTCCGCAGGCATAAGGTAAACAGATTCAATATCAGGGGCAAGGTGTCGGTTCATACTCGCTAGCTGGAATTCAAATTCAAAATCAGAAACGGCACGTAAACCACGCACTAATACGGTTGCATTTTGTTGATGTGCAAAATCCACCAGTAAGGTATCAAATCCCATCACTTCGACCTGCGGATTATCCGCAAAGATAGTGCTTGCTAAAGCAATCCGTTCTTCTAAAGTGAACAAGGGTTTTTTACGTTTACTTTCTGCAATTGCAATAATGACCTTATCAAACATGCGATTGGCACGTTTAACCAAGTCAACATGACCGTTAGTAATAGGATCAAATGTACCAGGATAAAGAGCGGTAACTGCCATTATTTTTCTAGACTCATAATCCCATCAACTTCAACCTTGGCACCTCGTGGTAATGCTGCAATACCAACTGCAGCCCTTGCAGGATAAGGTGGTTGGAAAAATTCAGCCATAACCTCATTCACAGTGGCGAAATTTCCTAAATCCGTTAAAAAGACATTAAGCTTAGCAAAATCTTCTAATGACCCACCCGCTGCTTCCGCAATTGCGGTCAGATTACGAAAAATTTGCCGTACCTGCTCTGCAATATCACCTTCTATTAATTCCATTGTCTTTGCAATCAGAGGAATTTGTCCAGATACATATACGGTATTGCCAACTTTAACCGCTTGTGAATAGGTTCCAATAGCCTGCGGGGCTTGATTGGTTGAAATAATTTCTTTACTCATAAAATATAATTCTTAATGAAAGGTTAATTAACTGCTACAATATATCTACTATTTCCTATAATATCATTATATATTCAATAGGAAAATTTGCAAAACTAATCGGACGAAGTATACAAACACT
>WGBH01000448.1 GCA_015494435.1 Thiotrichaceae bacterium
AATGCGTTGGAAGCAAAACTATTGCCACATGTTTTATTTGCCCTAGAAACAAAATTACAAACGCTTAATGCTAAATTAAAAAGTAGTAAAAACAAAGGGCTTAGTCATGAAAATCTAAGTTTATTTCAGAGCTTAAAATCTTATTTAATTCTTCGACCGCATCAAGATAAACGCTATCAAGAAAATCGGGATTTATTAAATACTATTGTGCAAAATAGTTGGAAGGAAAACGATAATGTCGATCTTAGTCCTAAGCAACAACAACAGCTAACAACACATTTAACCGCTCTATTAGCTCAAAAACCTTCATTAGCAAAAAATCATCTAGTATTAAGAAAAAGCTTTGTTGATGATGCAAGAGCGATTCTCGCTAAAATGAATATGAGCGAAATTATTTATGCACAGTTAAAAGCTGATATTAAAGCCTCTCCAAACTTGCCTGATTTTGTCCTCTCTGGTGTAAGAGGCAAGGTTAATAATGCCGATGATTTTTTTGAACGTGCCTCAGGAAAACTATTGGACGATGGAGTTCCTGGTTTATATACCTATCAAGGCTCTTTACAGATACGTACAAAAAGCCTGCCAAAAGTAAAAGTTTTTCTTAAAGATTTTTGGGTACTTGATGCAGAAGCAGATAAAAAAGGTTCAGAGGCAAGTAGTACTCTTTATGATGATACGCTTCGTTATAAACGTGTCACAGAAGACGTTTTACGAATTTATATGCGTGAATATATTCAAGTTTGGGATGAATATTTGATGGATATAAAATTGAAAATGCCTGTTGATCTTGAGGAAACAAGAACGCTTTTAGAGGCGTTATTACAAGGTTCCTCACCGATCAAACAATTTGTCACTGCCGTTGCCAAAGAAACTTATTTATCCAAACCGACACAAGGAGCTGGAGCGGTTGCCGAAGAAGCGCAAAAAGAAGGCGTTAAAGCCTTAGGTAAAGCAGGTCAATTGCTTAATAAGGCAATTGGTGACAAAGCATTATCGGATCTGACTAAACTGAAAAATGATGAGGTCTCACCACATTTTAAAAATATACGTCGTCTAGGCAAAGAAAATAGTTCTGACTATAAGCGAATTATTATCAAACGTCTTAGAGAGCTAAATCGCACCTTAGAAGGCATAGAAGATGCAGAAGGTTCTGAGCGACAGAAAAAAATTCTTAGTGTGCAAAAATCACTCGATAAGCTAAGAACAACGGTCAATAAACGTCCCGTTAAACCAATTACCGCTTGGATGTTACAATTTAGAAAAACAGTGATTGAAATTCTCAATGGTAATACGAGTAATGCAACCAATAAATCATGGAAAAGTAGTGTTTACGCAAACTACAAGGCAAAAATTAAAGGAAAATATCCCACAGGTGGAAGCCCTCGTAATGCTATTCCTATGGGAGACTTCAGTGAATTCTTTGGACCAGACGGCATTATTGAATCCTATTTCAATGAAAACTTAAAAGACTCGGTAAATCAAGACGGGAGTGTTTGGGTGGCGAAAAAAGGAGATATTTCAAAAATATCAGCGGAATCTTTGCTAGAACTACAACGTGCCGACCGTATCCGCAAAGCATTTTTCCCTGCTGGAAGCACATCGCCTAATATCAAACTTTTCGTCAATCTCACTGTTACCGACCCCAATATCAGTAAACTAGAATTCAGTATGGGCGGTAAAAAATTAAATTATGAGCTAGAGGGTATTCCAGAACCAATGGGAATGGAATGGCCAGGAAGTAATCCTTATATTGGTTTAAACATTACTTATTTAGATGGTACAACGAAACTGATAAAAGCAGATAGTGAATGGTCTTTGATTGAGTTTATTCGTAAAGGAAGAGCAAAAAAAATCAGAGGCAATACTTACCGACTCGGATTTGAAGGTGTTGCCTTTAAATTTCGTGCTGATAGCAGTGACAATATTATCAGTGGCGTAAGAGAATTAAGACGCTTTAAATGTCCAGAAAATCTAGTGAAATAAAAATGAGAACAAGACAGATGAGCAGAAGAACGATTAGTTATTATGGAAAACTCCCTTCTCATGGTGATTTTATCTCCCAATATACGCCAAGAGCATTTACCAATGTTTGGGATACGTGGCTACAAGAAAGTATGCTTCAGTGGCGTAATAAATTATCCGAAGGCTGGGTTGCTGATTATATGACCATGCAACCTTATCGTTTTATTTTGTCCTCAGGTATTGCAGGCGAAGTGATCTGGTGCGGTGTTTTATTTCCCAGTCGCGATAAATCAGGTCGCTTATTTCCCTTTACCGCTTGTATTCCCTTATCTGCTAAAGAGACGACACCGATTGAATTATTCACTACGCATCATGAATGGTTAGAAAAATTGGTACAACTAACTTTTCAATGTTTTAACCGAGATTTTGATACCGATAAATTTCGCCAATATCAACAAAATCTGGATAATCTTGCGGTACAATGCCCAGACTTGGTTCCACAATCAAAAAGTTATAGTTGTAAAAAAAGCGAGTCAAAAATACAAACAGGCGCTTTTGCTTGGCATAGTTCTGCGCTTAAAAACAATGCATCAACAAGCGTTATTAATAATGCATTGCTTAATAGCTTACTGGATGAATACTGCCATGCGCATAGTCTCTGGTGGACAAGTGATAATGCCGATTTTATGTTGTGTCAAGGATTACCTTCTATTGAATTAACGCCTGCGCTTATTGATCAACAATGGGATAAATGGGGTTGGCTAGTAGACGCTAGCCGACAACAAAATCGTAATGATAACGATGAAACTCAGGTCTTTAAGGTGCCCTAATGAGAAAATTGCTTTGGAAATCCTATGGTATGACAGAGACAGGAGTTGTCAGAACGCGCAATGAAGATAATTTACTTTTATTGGATCATGAAGGTATGTGGTTAGTTGCTGATGGTGCAGGTGGCCATGCTAATGGACATATCGCAAGTCAGATAGGGGTAGATGTTTTAGCCCACTATAAAACAAGCAAAAGATTGGGTACGGATAGCAAACAGGCTTGTGATTTGCTACGGCAAGCAAATGATCATATTGTACGAAATTCCAGAGCTAATAATCAAACATCAGGTAGTACCGCTAGTATTTTTCTTACAGAAGGAAAAAGTGCGGTTTGTATTTGGTCGGGCGACAGTCCAATTTATCGTTTTAGAGATAATCGTCTAGTTCAGCTTTCCCAAGACCATAATCGTGTTGAAGAATTTATCGAACAAGGTTTTAGTATAGAAGAAAGTGAGCATATGCCGATTGCTCAGTATCTTACCCAAGCACTTGGTGCAGCAGAGGAACTTTGCTTACAAACTCGTTGGGTTGATATAAAAGCTAATGATTATTTTATTATTGCCAGTGATGGTTTGACTAAAGAACTCTTATTTTCAGAGATAGAAAATATTATCAGAGATAATCAAGGTTCTGAAAAACGTATTACACAAAATCTTATTTTAGAAACACTCAATAGAGGGGCAAGAGATAATGTCACTGTTATAGTTGTTTTTTACTCCGCATAAGCAAAATACTCTTTATTTTCACAAACATACACACAGTAGGACACCCGCTAATATGTTTACTAGTAATCCAGCAACAACCAAGCAATTTAGAGCCGTTATGTTTGCAGATATTGCTGGCAGTACACGTATTTACTCTCAACTTGGCGATAATAAAGCAGAAAAACTTATCTCTAATCAGCTTGCTAAGATGGCTGATATTACAAAAGATTATCAAGGACGAGTGATTAAAACCATTGGTGATGAAATTATGTGTCAATTTCCTGATGCCACCAATGCTGCTTTAGCTGCTATAAAAATACAACAACAAAAATCATGGATAGAAGATGGTTTGGCGCTGAATCTTCGTATTGGTTTGCATATTGGCGAGACTATAGCAAAAAAAGGCGATATTTTTGGTGATGCTGTTAATATGGCCGCTCGTATGACGGCTATTGCAAAATCTAAACAAATTATTACCACTGAATATTTTGTTCAACATCTCAATAGCAACCCCACTATTAATACTCGTTTTTTTGATAAAACGCATATAAAAGGATTTTCTGGTGATATAGAAGTTCATCAAATATTATGGGAGCTGGACGATGCGACTGATTTTGCAATCGCTCCTAATGCCTTCCTCCCACTGCAACAACAAACTATTTTAAGTTTAACCTTTAACAATAAAGAATATTCTTATAATAATCTGGAAAAAGCTATCAGCATTGGTCGTGATGATAGTTGTGATATTGCCATTTATACCCCATTTGTTTCCCGCTCACATCTTCAGCTTGAATTCAGACGCGGTAAATTCGTGCTCATAGATCACAGCACGAATGGAACGTATATTCAATTTAAACATCAACCAGAAATTTTTATTCGTCGAGAAGAATTATCATTGATTGGGGAAGGTACTATTGGTTTAGGAGAAAGTAATCAAGAAAATAATACTAATAACTTATATTTTAAAGTTTTTAGAAAATAAAGAGGGCAATTTTAATGGAAATTCCTAATTATGATGTTAAAGAGGTCATTGGAGACGGGGGAATGGCCGTTGTTTATAGAGCTATGCATCAATTGCTCAAACAAGAACGAGCTATCAAAATTATGTTTTCCTCT
>WGBH01000449.1 GCA_015494435.1 Thiotrichaceae bacterium
GTCTAGGTTCGAGCCTTCAAAGGGGGTGATATGCCAGTTTAATGTTTTTACTCTAGAGAGCATACCTTTTTCATCAATATGCAAAAAGGAAGCTGCAACTTCTAATAAAGCATCGGTTTCATGATTGAATCCCCCTGTTTCTAAATCAATAACAACGGGTAAAAAACGACGGAAGCGTTTACCGATGGGAGTAAATATAGTTTGCTCTGGCATTTTTTTCTCTGTTTAAAGGCGCATCGTGAAGCTTACAGGATTGTTAGCTGTGATTCCAAATAAAATAGTAAAGATAATCTTTAATTATTACTTGTGTACTCAAGTTTCGGAGTTCAAATCTACTCGATTTAGTCTGTCAAAAGTATTCTCTTGGGCTTCTGGTTTTAATATAAAGCTATCAAGTTATATTGTCACAGCCTCTGGAACCTTGTAACTAGAAAAGGAGTGAAAGTCTCAGCTTTTTCGTCATCAAGATGTAATTAAATAAGTAAATGTTTATAGCAAGATTTCTTCTTATTTAAATAAATGATCTAGGCTTTCAATTAATTCAATTGCTGGTAAATCATAAAAAATACCAGCGCCTTGATTTTCTTTTGACATGCCACGTATAAATAAATAATAGACACCGCCGAAATGGGTTTTATATTGATAGTTTTTTAAACGTTGTTTTAAATAACGGTGTAAGGCGACGCTGTAGAGTAAATATTGTAAATAATAATGCGAATGTGCGATTGCTTCTAATAGGTTTTTTTGCTCGTAGTTTTCTAATGTATTGGATTTATAGTCAGTGACATAATAACGTCCTTGATGTTCAAAAATCAGGTCAATATAACCTTTCAAATAACCTTTTACTTGTTGAAAACTTAATTCATTAATTGCATCTGAGATTATTTGTCCTTTTTCTTTGGCTAAATATTTTAAGAGAATTCTTTTTAAATCTTGTTCTTTTAAAAGGCTTAAAGGTAGGTAGAATTCCATTTCATTCAGTCGTTGTGAATTTTTTAATTGTGACAGGCTAAAGTTAGTTAGTGGCAATAAAGGGGCTTGTAAACTAGTATTAATTAATGTTTTCGCGGTTGTTGCTAATTCTAGTGCAAATCCCCAATGTTCTAAGGCATTAATGATTTCAGTTTGTTGTTCTTCACTGTCTTCAAGTAGTAATTCAGAAAATGTAATAAAATCGCTATTTTCATATATTTGATGCAAACAGCTTCCTGCATTTGCGCCACGGGGAAATTCATTAACGGCGTTTAGAGAGTCAGGTTGTGGGGAGCTGTATTGATTCAATAATTCATCCGCATCATGATCATGAGCTTGGGAGTGATTGCCTGATGTTAGGCCGCTAAAACTAGTGATACGGTTTTGTTGCTTAATGATGCTGGAGAATTGACGTGCTTTTAATTTTTGAGAGCTTTGTTTTAGCCGATAATATAATCCCTCTTTTTTTTCAGGCAAGGGGAGGGCTTCAATCACACCTTCTGACGCATCGACTAATGCTTTAATAGTCTGCTGATAATAAATAAGGAATTTTTTACTCTTTGCCTCTTCACCATTGCTTAATAACCAGCCTAATGCAGAGCGGTCAATATAACGATTAATTTTTTCGCTCAATGTGACCACGGTACAATGGTATTTCGCCCGTGTGAGTGCAACATAGAGCAGACGCATATTTTCTGCATAGGCTTCTTGTTCTAATAATTTTAAATGCTGATCACGTTGTGGGGAGCCAATATCCAAGCAGGGCGTATGGTCTTTATCATCGTCATGAAACATAATGGTCGCATCAGAAGCTGAGCTTTTAATGCTATCTGCCCATAAGTAAGGGCAATAAACTAAGCCATATTCAAGCCCTTTGCTTTTATGCACGGTCACAATTTTTACTAGTTTATCATCACTTTCTAAGCGTAATTGCAAGCTGTCACTGCTTAACGTCGTTTGTCTGGATTGCTGTTGTAGCCAACGAATAGTGCCTTCTATACCGCGTGAGCTTTGTCGGCTTTCGCTATGGATTAATTCAGATAAATGCAATAAATTGGTTAAACGTCGTTCGCCATCATGAAAGGATAGTAATTGCGCCTGTATCTGTTCATCACGCATCAAATGACGCATCATGGGAATAAAGCCTTGTGTTCGCCAGATTTGGTGCCAGTTTTGAAAAGCTTGTAATTTGCTATCCCATGCATTGCTATCTTGATCAAAATGCAATAAATCTTCAGCACGATAGCCAAAGAAATCACTGACTAAAGCACGACGTACTTGATCTTCTTTTGAGGGTTGTGCAATGGCTAATAATAAGCTGTGTAATTCAGAGGCTTCATGGGTTTGGAAAATACTTTCTTTGGCGCTTTGCACACAGGCAATGCCTCGCTGGGTTAAGGCGGTTTTGATCTGTTGCCCTTGGGTATGGCTTCTTACTAATACTGCAATATCACCGCCTTCTAACGCTTTCTTGCCAAGTTTGGCTTTTTTATTATCGCCTGCAATCAGTAGCTGAGTAATATCATCAGCGACTAAATCAGCAATATCGGTCATGATTTCTGATTTCTTTTTACCCTCAGTATCGACTATTTCCCATAAACGCAGTGGAGCGCGGGCATCAGCTGTGGTTAAAGAAGGCTCTTTTTGTTGCCCTGCTTTGACTTGTTGATAGGCAATACTGCTATCATAAAAAGGATTATTACTATAAGAAAATAATAGGTTTAAGGCTTTAATTAAATCAGGATGGGAACGCCAATTGGTATCTAAAGTATATTGGTTTTTTGTATCATCACTGGCTTTAAGATAGGTATAAATATCCGCACCACGAAAGCTGTAGATTGCCTGTTTAGGGTCGCCAACAAAGAACACAATACTAGATTTACTGTTGCCATAAATACGCTGAAAGATATCATATTGTACAGGGTCAGTGTCCTGAAACTCATCAATCATTGCGACTTGATATTTCTCGGTCAACAAATTAGCTAATGCGGTATTACTTGCTAGAGCGGTCTGTAACTGTAGCAGCAGATCATCAAATGACATGATACCTTTGCGACGTTTTTCTATTGGCAGTTGTTGCTGTAGATAGTCCAATAGCTGATGGCGTAGATGATTATGATAGTCTATTAAAGCTTGATTTAATACTTGCCTAGCCTCTAAAAAGGCTTGCCATTGTTCAAAAAATGGATGATTGATGGGAGCAAAATTTTTCTTAACTCGCAGTTTTGCTCGCGTTAGTGCCTCAACTTTTGTGGGTAAGTCATTGGGCGATTGATTGGTTGAATGGCGGGCTAAGGTTTGCATCCCTGTTATCATTGTATCCAAGGATTTAAGCACATTTGCGTAAAACCCTTTATGCTCACGCAATAATGTTTCAATCTCTGTTTCTGACTGTTGCCAACTTTTAATCGCGCTTTGGTATTTTTTCTCTAGCGCTTCTGCTTGCTGAGCAATATCAATATTGGTTGCGGGTTTTAAACGTTTTAAATAGGGTTTCCCAACTGCGGTACGAATATCATTTAATAAGCTTTCAGGACTAATTTCTTTATTGTGCAATAAAGCTAATAAGGCATCAGGGGCTTGGTGAAAATTTTTACGCCAATAATCATCAACTAACAATAGCATGAGATCATAATCATCATCCATCAGTTCCGTTTCAAAGGCTAACGCTGCATCAAACGCTGTTTCTTTTAATGCCCGCTGACAAAAACTATGGATAGTAAAAATAGAGGCTTCATCAAAGCTCAATAGAGCCGTTGTTAAACGTGAGATAGCCTTCTTATGGTCTTTAAAAGTAGCGCATAACGTTGCATATTCCCCTTTGGGACTGCCTGATTTAAACGCTTCTAATGCTTCACTTAAACGCAGGCGGATACGATCTTTTAATTCTTTAGTCGCCGCTGTGGTATAAGTCACCACTAGAATCTGTTCCACAGACAAAGCAGGTTCAGACTCCAAGACAAAACGTAAATAGAGCAGGGAAATAGTATAGGTTTTACCTGTTCCTGCACTGGCTTCAATGAGATTAGTTTGTTGTAGAGGAACATTGAGTGGGTTTAGTGATTTTAGAGCAGTGTTTTTATTGCTATTTTTAATTTCCATCTAGTGCATCGTATCTCTTTAAACTTCCTAGTTAATGATCAGTATTCTATTTTAACTTGAGTTAGTGGGATTAGGAAGTTCCGACAAGAAAAACCTACAAATATCTATAAAATAGTATAAGAAAATCTATAAATCTAAACTTCATCGTTTGAGTAACACTTGATAGTTACTCTTTACCTGCATCACTATTCCACTTCAAGTAGAGATACTATTAATCTCTACTTGAAGC